>NZ_FUYN01000006.1 GCF_900168025.1 Acetoanaerobium noterae
CTGGCGATAGCCATTTGAAGTAATCAGTGCTAGATAAATTGCCCGCTCGACTTGCATGTGTTAAGCACGCCGCCAGCGTTCATCCTGAGCCAGGATCAAACTCTCAAATATAATCCTTAGTCTCAGTAAAAATTTACTGACTTGGTTGTTGTTCATAAATGGTGTGGTTTTTAATCGAAATTAAAAACTATTTATGGTTTACTATCCAGTTTTCAAAGTTCATCTATTAATTCGTATTTCCTCTTTCGAGGCTTTTCGTTTTGCCTCTCGCTGAGGACATGTATTAATATATCATGCCCCTAATTAATCGTCAACACTTTTTTAAAAGTTTTTTTAAAAAGATTAATATTTTATAAAATTCCTTTGAAATCGCAGTGTTGTATTCACAATAATAACAGATTTCCTAATAGAATGTCTATAATTTAAAATGATATTATTTAGAAACTATTTTATAATTGTATTATTAAAAACTAGTTTATATGGATATAATTAAATATAACATAATTGATATTTTGAGTTGAAATTAATATTTATAATAAGGATGGTGCATACATGAACATAATAATTGCTGATGACTCTAGTTTTGTAAGAACTATAATAAACAAGATAATTTCAACTGAATTTCCAGATGCTCAAATAAAGCTATGTACAAATGGCAAGGAAGCTTTCGATGCTTATATGGATATTAATCCTGACTGGCTAATAACAGACCTCCTGATGCCAGAGATGTCTGGGCAGCAACTTTTAAGTGCTCTAAATGCTGAGGGTAAAAAGGGAAAGTATATAGTAGTTTCTGCAGATGTTCAAAAAGGTACAAAAGAAGAAGTGGAAGGATATGGAATTGTTACATTTATTAATAAACCGCTTACTCCCGATAAGCTTCAACAGCTTATTAATTTGATTAGGGGTGAATAGGCTATGATTAATGAACTTCAAAAAGACTTACTTAAAGAGTATATAAATGTTTTCATAGGTCAAGCCGCTAATATGCTTTCTGAAATGGCCAACCAAAGAGTACTTCTTTCAGTTCCTGAGGTTGAAATAGTGAATATGGCCGAAGAGGAAGTTTTATCTCATGAGCTCTTTTCTCATGGTCATATAGTTTCTTCTTCTATGAAGTTTGGTAATGATTTTTCAGGAAGAGCTATGCTCATTTTTCCTGCGAAAAAAGCCAAACTGCTAGTGGATGCCTGTATGGGTATGGAATCAGAAGAAATACAAGATGAAGAGTTTCATCTTATAGATACAGATTTTGACGTACTAAAAGAAATAAGCAATGTAATCTTAAACTCAGTCATTGGAGAGTTTAGTAATCTGTTAGACACTACTGTTGAATTTTCTATCCCAGATGTTGAACTACTTTTTGTTTCAGAAAACGAGCAGAAAATGTATTTAAAAAATGATATTTATATGCTTATGCTATATACTAGCTTCCAATTGGCAGAAGCAGAAGTTGAAGGCGTTGTTATAGTCGCCTTGGGAATGAATTCTTTAAATAAACTAATAGATAAAATTAATGAGATTCTAGGTGAGATGTAAATGACAAAGTGTTTTTATGATCTTTTGGATAAACTTAAAATTGGAATTGTTCTTTTGGATAGACGCCACCGAGTGATTTTTTGGAACGATTGGATGAGTAAGAAGACTGAGCTCTCTGCCGACAGTGTGCTTAGCATGCCAATTGAAGACCTTTCCTCAAAATTCGCTTCTTCTAGATATAGTAGTATATTAGATACTATATTCGAAACGGGGCAGTCGCGATTTTTATCCGGTGCAGTTCATGGCACTTTTTTTCAGAATGCAGAATTTCAACCAGATTATGAAACAAAGCAGAATCTACAAATAGAAAAGGTAGATGAGCATACGCTTCTAATTCAGGTTGAAGATTTAAGCGGACACTATATGAAGGTAAAGCAAATGAAGAAATTTATAGAGCACTTGGAAAAGGAAAATGATGAGATTAAGCAGCTCGAGGAGAAATCTAGAAGGATTGCCATGCACGATACCCTTACTGAATTACCAAATCGATTAAGCTTTCTTAATAATCTTGAGCTTAAGCTAAACGAGCTTAAAAATAGTAAGTCTAAAAAAAATCTTGCAGTATTTTTCATAGATTTGGACGACCTTAAGAAAATTAATGATACCTATGGTCATAAAATAGGTGATGAAATATTAAAGGAATTTGCTAACAGAATATCTTTATTGATGAAAAACTGCTATTCAGATTGCTTTATCGCTAGATTGGCTGGCGATGAATTTGTTCTTTTTAGCGAATCAGATTCTGGTATAGAAAAGTTTGAAAATCAAGCAAATCTCATATTAGAACAAATTCATCCTTCTTTTAGCATAAAAAATCATATCCCACTGAGAATCAGAGCATCTATAGGGATTAGTATTTATCCTAATGATGCAGTGACTGTTGACGAGTTGATCGATAAGGCCGATAAAGCTCTTTACAGAGTAAAAACCTCAGGGAAAAATGGATATGAATTTTATAAACAATTATAATTGCAAACCTCAGAAAATAAGCTCAAATTAAAAGAGCTTAAAAATCTGGGGTTTGTTTAGTTGCAAGCTCTGCGTTATGTTAAGTTCTTGTCAAATTTTTCTGTTTATTAAGTGTTAAATTGTTTGAAATTTCTAATTTATTATTGAAATTTGGACTCAATCTTGCTATACTTTACTGTAACAATGTGCCAAAAGCCTATAAGAAACGTTTTCTTTATGCTAAGTTCATTGTAATACAAACATTTTTGCAAGGGAGGAATGAAAATGAAAGAAGGAAAGGTTAAACGAGAGGCCACGTTATTTGAAGCACTTATTCCTATATTAGTACTTATTGGCGTTTTGGTACCATCTATTATGATTTATGGAGAATCTCCACATATTCCAATAGTAATTGCTGCTATGGTTGCGGCTACAGTTGCTATTTTACGTTTGGGATATTCTTGGAGCGAGCTTGAGGACGGCGTACTTAAGACTATAAACATGGGTATGCAAGCTATTCTTATTCTTATGATTATCGGTATGATTATAGGAACGTGGATTCTAAGTGGTGTTGTTCCTACAATGATTTACTATGGATTACAAATCCTATCACCTGGTATTTTCCTTGTTGCAACTGCATTAATCTGTTGCGTTGTATCACTAGCTACTGGTTCTTCATGGACTACTGCTGGTACAGTAGGTATTGCTCTTCTAGGCGTAGGGCAAGGTATGGGAATGCCTGCTCCTGTAGTTGCTGGTGCTATCATCTCTGGAGCATACTTCGGAGACAAAATGTCACCTCTATCAGATACTACTAACCTAGCTCCTGCTATGGCTGGTTCTACATTATTTGATCATATTCGTCATATGGCATTTACTACTGGTCCATCTCTACTTATCGCTCTTGTACTTTACGGAATCATGGGTGCAGGATATGCTGGAAAAGAACTAGACACAGCACAAATTCAAGAAATTCTAACTACTTTATCTTCATCATTCAACATTAACTTTTTACTTCTTGTTCCACCAGTACTAGTTATAGCTATGGTTGTATTTAAAGTTCCAGCTATACCTGGACTTATAGGTGGAGTTGTACTTGGTTGTGTATTTGCTGTATTATTCCAAGGCGCAGATTTTGGAGCTATTCTTTCAGCATCAAACGACGGATTCGTATCAGAAACTGGAGTTGCTCTTATAGATGACCTACTAAGCCGTGGTGGTATGCAAGGTATGATGTGGACAGTTTCACTTATTCTTTGTGCTCTTACATTTGGTGGTATTCTAGAATCAACTGGTATGCTTGGCGTTATTGCTGGAAATATATTAAAGCTTGCTGTAAATACTGGTTCTCTTGTGCTTGCAACAGTTCTTTCTTGTTTCACAGTTAACTTAATAACTGGTGAGCAGTATCTTTCTATAGTTATTCCAGGAAGAATGTACAAAGATGCTTATGCCGAAAGAGGATTAGCACCTGTTAACCTTTCTAGAGCACTTGAGGACTCAGGAACGATTACATCTCCACTTATTCCATGGAATACGTGCGGTGCGTTTATGTATGGTACTTTAGGAGTTCATCCATTCGCTTACGCTCCATATGCATTCCTAAACTTAATAAATCCATTTGTATCTATATTCTATGGATTCACTGGAATTACTATGATTAAGATGACTGAAGAAGAAAAAGCTGCATATGCCGCTTCAAAACTTCACGCATAAATCTAAAATAATATAATTATTTATAGAGCTACCCTAATTAAGGGTGGCTCTTTTACCATGAAAATGGTTTTGCTTTAAGGAGGTATCTCAATGAGACTAACATATTTAGGTCATTCTGCCTTTATTATTAACACTGATAAGCACAACATAATAATAGATCCTTTTGTAAAGGACAATCCTTTGTGCAAGTTAGAGCTTTCAGAGCTTCCTAAAATTCATTACATTCTAGTTACTCATGGTCATTCTGATCATCTCGGTGATACTGTAGAAATTGCAAAGCGTCACAATAGCAAGGTTATTTGTAATTTTGAAATAGCTCAGTATCTAGATAAATACAATATAGACTATCACGCTATGCATATCGGAGGAAGAGTAGCTTTAGATTTTGGAAAAGTAAAAATGACACCAGCTATTCATGGCTCATCAATAACCGAAAGCACTCATATAATCTACGCTGGCGTTGCCTGCGGATTTCTAATTGAGATTGACGGTGTTAAGCTTTACCATGCTGGTGATACAGCTTTAACCTATGATATGAAGCTCCTAGAAAGAGAAGCCATAGACTATGCTATGCTTCCAATAGGAGGGAACTTCACTATGGACTTAGAGGATTCTCTTCACGCCTTAGAACTAATTCGTCCTAAAAAAGCAATTCCAATGCATTACAATACATTTAACCTTATAAAAGAAGATCCTAATAAGTTTAAAAGTCCTTTATGCGAAGTAGTGATTATGAACCCTAACGAGACCTTAGATATCTAATTTTTTCTATTAATGGAGTAATAAATCCTTCTAGTTCTTCAAATAATAGAGCAATAACTCTTCTAAGGTTTTCAGAAAATCTTCCTATATTAAAAATCAAAAGCCTATGAAGATAGTTTAACAACTATTTTCATAGGCTTTCTTAGCTAAATTCATATTTTTAAACTGCTTCTATATTCTTCTTTTTGAGTAGGTTGACTAAAATTTTATCCCAAAGCACAAAGACGGATTTCAGCACTGGAACTCCCATAAGCATACCCATAGGTCCGAAAAAACCTCCGCCTATCATAATGGCTAAAATAATATAAAACGGCGAAACTCCAACTTTATCTCCCAATATTTTAGGTCCTAGTATTATTCCATCAAACTGCTGAAGGCCGAATATAAATAGTGTTACCCAAAGTGCTTGGATTGGACTATAAAACAGTGTTATCACAATTGCTGGAACTGCTCCAATAAAAGGTCCGAAATAAGGTATCATATTAAAGATTCCAACAACTATACTAAGAAGTAATGCAAATCTTACTTTTAGTAATGATAAACCAATGAAGCATAAGATTCCTATTATCGTAGAATCAATAAGCTTTCCTACAAAGAAATTAGTAAAAATACTGTTTACTTCATTTCCAAAATCAATAGTCTTATCTGCATTTTCTCTTCCTAAAAAAGCATAGAGATTTTTCTTTATTCCTCTTATAAACTTTTCCTTGTCAGCTAGCAGATATACAGAAATCACTAAGCCAAGTAGCATCTTTGCAACTCCAGACGTAATTCCTATAATGCTAGCCACTACTCCTGTAAGAGTTAAATTTAAAAAATCAACGGCTCCATTAAATATGGAATCTAAGTTATTAAAAATATAGGTATTTATGCCAAGCTGCTCAAGTAAATCGTAGTCAAGGACCTGCCTACTTATCCACTTTTCAGTAGCTTCAATATAGCTGGGAAGCCTTTCGATTATTTCAGTAATATTTTTCACAATGACAGGTGTAACTATGGTAATTGCTAAAGTAAGTATCCCAACAAAAAGGATATAAACTATGATTAAGGAAATCGGTCTTGTTATTCGATTATCCAATTTTTCAAGCGCTACCATCAAGGGATTTAAGATATAGGCTGTAGCAAATGCCCAGAAAAAAGGCGACAATATAGCCCAAAGTACAGCGAGTTGACCCAAGAAATACTTATGATTGTCTACTATCTTGTACATTAAAAAAGCGACCAGCAAGATGAAAAATATATTTAAGTTATCTTTCTTAAAAAGCAATCCTATCCCTCCTAAAAATCCTATATTAACTAGTATTTCTATATTATACGACAGAAAAAATATTTTACTACTGTTTTATTTTAAATTTAATCAATTTATAATTTTTAAATCCATCTATTCCTAGTATAATGATTATATTGTGATATTCGATAGTTAAAAAGGAGAATAATATGACTAGAAAAGTATTGATTCTTTCAGCATCTACAGGTGGTGGTCACAACCGAGCTGCCAGAGCTGTCCAAGAAGAGGCGGAGAAGCTGGGTCTAGAGTGTAAAATAGTAGATTCGCTTAAGTTTGTCAGCAAAATGGTAGATACTGTTATTTCAAAAGGCTATGAGACATCTGCTCTTTACACTCCAAAAGCCTATGGGGGAATGTACAGAATATCAGATACAAAGGTTATGCGTAAGGGAATGGATAAAAATCTACTTCTTAAATTTATAACTAAAAGGCTTTGGAAGTTGATTCAGCAGGAGCAACCAGACTATATAGTGGGAACTCACCCTTTTCCTGTTATGGCTGTATCAAAATTAAAGGAGTATGGCTACACAGTGCTTCCACTTTACTCTATTATAACTGATTATACTATTCATAGTGCTCACATTGCAAAAGAAGTAAATGCATATATAGTAGCCGATGAATACATGAAATCTCTGCTTGAAAAAGAAGGTGTTTCTTCTGAAATAGTATATCCTTATGGAATACCTATAGAAAAAAGATTTCTAGACGTTATAGATGCTTCATCGACTCGAAAAGAGTTTGATTTGAAAGATAAGTTTACTCTTATGTTGATGGGAGGAAGCTTTGGCGCGGGAAATATAATAGATGTGCTTTCCGATTTGTTAAAAATAAAAGATGATATTCAGATTATAATTGTCTGCGGCAGAAACAGTAGCTTATAC
Source organism: Acetoanaerobium noterae (assembly GCF_900168025.1). Lineage (NCBI taxonomy): Bacteria > Bacillati > Bacillota > Clostridia > Peptostreptococcales > Filifactoraceae > Acetoanaerobium > Acetoanaerobium noterae. The sequence goes on from NZ_FUYN01000006.1 coordinate 7,135, forward strand.
TCCAAGGTAGAACGTTATCTTCAGACAAACAATAAAACCAAGGACATTTTACTTTTGGGCTTCACAGACAAAATGAACGCTCTAATGTCAGTAAGCAACTGCATAGTCACTAAGCCTGGTGGTCTTACAACTACAGAATGCATACTCAAAGAGCTTCCTATGATAATACCTTTTTTTATACCTGGACAGGAAAAGGACAATCTGGATTTTCTGCTTAACAATGGCCTAGCAATTAGACCAACTGGAACCTTTCCTCTAGATGTAGTAGTAAAGACACTCTATGATTATCCCGAAAAGTTAGAGAGAATAAAGATTTCAATGAGAATGGAAAAAAAAGAAGGGTCTGCTGAAAAAATAGCTTCATTATTTAAGTAGAAGCTATTTTTACATTTATGTAAAATTACTAATAAATCGCTAAATTATAGTAAAATATTAAACATAAAATTAAAGCCGAGCAGATTATATGCTCGGCATTTTTTTGGTAATGTGTTTTTTCACTCATTAAAACTCATACTCATCATACCCTGGCTCATACGGGTCCTCTTCATAATCATACTGAAAATCCTTTTGATGATTTTTAAATGCTTTAAGAGGTTTTTGCTTAAACTCATTCTTCTTTTTAGCTGAAAGCATCTTTTCCAAGTGGTCTTCGAATTCATCTACTTTCTTTTTTGATTTGGCGCTTAAACTCTTGTTTCTCTTTTCCTTTAAAGCACTATAAGTTTCAAAATCAACACTATTTTTCATTTTTTGCCCCCAAAAATCCTTTCTAAGTATAAATATATACATTTATAATTTCCCCTTTATTATAAAAGAATAATCTGATAAATTCAATAATTTTTGCTATGTTTTCAACGTATTTTCTACTTAAATTTATATTTTCAAAAACTGTGATTTGAATCACTGCATTTAATTTAAAAAATGAATATAATCTATCATTATCATAATGTTTATTTTAGATATATAACTCAAGGAGATGATTATATGGAAAATTGGCAAGGGTTTAACAAAGGAAATTGGACTGAAAAGGTAGATGTAAGAAACTTTATTCAGCTTAACTATACTCCATACACTGGAGATGAAAGCTTTTTAGCTGATTCAACATCAAAGACAAAGCAGCTTTGGAATAAAGCAGAAGCAATGATTAAAGAAGAAATACAAACAGGTAAAGTTGATATAGATACTGATAGATTCTCAAGTATAGCTGGATACGAGCCTGGATATCTCGATAAAAACAACGAGCTTGTAGTGGGATATCAAACTGATGCTCCTTTAAAAAGAATAGTAAATCCTTATGGTGGCTATAGAATGGTACATGATTCATTAGAGGCTTATGGCTTTGAAATGAATAAAGAGTTAGAAAGCTCATTCAATGCTTTTAGAAAAACACATAACCAAGGTGTATTTGATGCTTATACTGATGAAATGAAGGCTGCTAGAAGTGTTGGACTACTTACTGGACTTCCTGACGCTTATGGAAGAGGCCGTATCATAGGAGACTATAGAAGAGTAGCACTTTATGGAATAGATTTTCTAAAAGCAGAAAAAATCAAGGACAGACAAAATCTAAAAGGTCATGCCTGCGCTGCTACTATCCAGCTAAGAGAGGATCTTTCTGAGCAAATCAGAGCTCTAGATGATATCAAGGCTATGGCAGCAGCTTATGGCTACGATATTTCAAAACCTGCTAAAAATGCTCAGGAAGCAGTTCAGTTCTTATACTTTGGATATCTTGCAGCAATCAAAGAAAATAATGGAGCTGCTATGTCTCTAGGAAGAAACACAGCATTTTTAGATATCTATATAGAAAGAGATATGAAAGCTGGCATCTTAACAGAAATGCAGGCTCAAGAATTAATGGATCAATTTGTTATAAAGCTAAGAATGGTAAGACATCTACGTACTCCTGACTATAACGATTTATTTGCTGGAGATCCTAACTGGATAACAGAATCAATCGGCGGAATGGGAGAAGACAATAGAACTCTAGTTACTAAAACTGCTTACAGATTCCTTCATACTCTTACTACATTAACTCCTGCTCCAGAGCCAAATATGACAGTGCTTTGGTCAGAAAATCTTCCAGAAGCTTTCAAAAAATATTGCTCAAGAATGTCAATCGAAACAGGTTCTATTCAGTACGAAAACGACGATATCATGAAGCCTATCTATGGAGATGACTATGCAATAGCTTGCTGTGTGTCTGCCATGAGAGTAGGAAAAGAAATGCAGTTCTTTGGAGCTAGAACTAATCTAGGAAAAGCTCTTTTATATGCTATAAATGGTGGAGTAGATGAGCTTAAAAAAGCTAAAAACGGTCGTCCAATCAAGCTGATAGAAGGTATTAATGCAATTACAGACGATGTACTAAACTATGATGAAGTAAAAGAAAACCTAGATAAAGTAATGGAATACCTAGCCGAGCTTTATGTAGATACAATGAATACTATCCATTATATGCATGACAAATATGCTTATGAAAAAGGCCAAATGGCTCTTCATGACAGCAAGGTGCATAGATATATGGCCTTTGGCGTTGCTGGAATTTCAATAGTTGCTGACTCTTTAAGCGCTATCAAATACGCTAAAGTTAAGCCTATCAGAGATGAGCACGGAATTGCAATTGATTTCGAAATCGAAGGCGATTTCCCTAAATACGGAAATGACGATGATAGAGTAGACCAAATAGCTGTAGATGTAGTTACAAAATTCAGTAATGAGCTAAAGAAAACTCCAACCTACAGAGATGCTGAGCATACCTTATCAGTGCTTACTATAACTTCAAATGTAGTATACGGAAAGAAAACAGGTTCTACTCCAGACGGACGTAAAGCTGGAGAGCCATTTGCACCAGGAGCAAACCCAATGCACGGAAGAGATGAAAACGGGGCTCTTGCATCACTTAACTCTGTTGCAAAATTGCCTTACTGCGAAGTATGCCAAGATGGTATTTCAAATACTTTCTCAATCATCCCTTCAGCACTTGGAAAACAAGAATCTGAAAGAATAAACAACCTAGTTGGAATTATGGATGGATATTTTGCGCAAAAAGCCTTCCACTTAAATGTAAACGTACTAGACAGAAGCTTATTAATAGATGCTATGGAAAATCCAGACAAATACCCTACACTTACAATTCGTGTATCTGGATATGCCGTGCATTTTAACAGACTTACTAATGAGCAAAAGCTTGAGGTTATCAACAGAACTTTTCACAAGAGTGCTTAATTTTTACTTTCGAAAGGAGATATTATAATGCAGGGCAGACTACATTCAATAGAAACTATGGGGCTAGTAGATGGCCCCGGCATTAGAACAATATTTTTTCTGCAAGGCTGTCCTCTTCGCTGTGCCTATTGTCACAATCCAGACAGCCAGAACATGTTTTCTCAAAAACATATATCTCCTGAAGAAGTACTAAAAACCGCTTCAAAATATAAAACCTACTACAACAGAACTGGCGGTGGCGTAACCTTTTCTGGTGGAGAGCCTCTGCTTCAAGGTGAATTTTTAGTAGAAACCTTAAAGCTTTTAAAGGAAAATGGCTTTAATACAGCTATAGATACTAGTGGTTATGGAGATTCAAAATATTACGATGAGATATTAAAATACACTGATGTGGTTCTACTTGATATCAAGCATTTTGACTCTCCTGGCTATAAAGCCCTAACTGGCAAATCTATGAATGGTTTTTATGAGTTTGCTTCTAAGCTAGACAGTTTTAAAGGAAAGGTATGGATTCGCCATGTAATGGTTCCTGGCCTAACAGATAACGAAGCTGCTATAAATAAATTATTTCATGAAATTGCCCCTTTAGCTCATATCATAGAAAAAATAGAAGTTCTTCCCTATCATAAAATGGGACTCGAAAAATATGAACAGCTTGGAATGACTTATACAATGACTGACGTAGAAGAGATGAACGAAGACAAAGCTAAATACTATGAGAATCTTTTAAATAGTATGTTACTTGAAGAAAAAGAAGAAGTCCTTGCCCGCAAAAATATTATTTAGTATACTACAATATAAAGTTTGAACTTTAAACTAAATATTATTAAAGTAGGTGATTGTGATAGGCCATTGTTCTATTGGCAATACGCCATGCGAGGTATGCAAAGGCAAGGCATGTATCAAGAAAACTCCTTTGTTATCCAGTCTAAATAGACTCGAAATAGAAAAAATCTCTGAAGGAGTAGTTTTTAAAGATTATAAAGCTGGAGAAACAGTATTTTCTATAGGCGAAAAAGCTGATAAGCTATATATTGTATGCTCTGGAAGAATGAAAATTTACAAATATCTATCAGATGGACATGAACAGATTCTATATATATATTCTCCTGGTGATTTTATAGGGGCTTTTAACCTTTTAAAGGAAGACGAGTTTGAATTTAGTGCAGAGGCTCTAGAGGACATGACTATTAGCTGTCTATCAAAGGATACCTTTGATCAGATAATCTTAAAAAATCCTACTATTACTCTGAAGATACTGGAAAAATCCTATGAGAGAATTAAAGCTGCTGAAAGATTGGTTGAAAGACTTTCTGTTAGTAGTGCTGATGCAAAGGTAGCTGGACTATTATTAAATCTTATAAACGATTTTGGTTCTAAAAATGAAAAAGGCATAATGCTTAACCTTTCTATAAACAGAGAAGAAATGGGAAGCTATGCTGGAATATCAAGAGAAACTATGACTAGAAAGCTCAAGCTATTTAAGGAGTTAGGCTATATAGATTTCATAGGAAACAAAAAAATACTCATACTAAATGAACAAGCCCTAAGAGACCTACTATAAACAAGCCATATGGCTTGTTTATTTTTTTTGTCTAGACACATCTCTTGTTTATGTTATAATATTCCCATTAGTATTTTACTAGCTTACTATTGTATTCCATGCAAATACATTTTATCGGTAAAATTCTAAAATTATAACTACGGAATATAATCAAGGGGGATATCGCAATGTATAAGGGCTTAATTGATAACTACAGAGAATTTTTTAATTTTAATAAAGAAACGGTTCCTGTGACCTTAAATGAAGGCAGGACGCCACTGATTCGAGCAAATAATCTAGAAACCCTTCTAGGTATAGATATAGAGCTTTATTTTAAATTCGAAGGACTTAATCCAACGGGCTCTTTTAAAGATCGTGGAATGACAAGTGCAGTTACAAAAGCTGTAGAAGACAATAGCAAGGCTGTAATTTGTGCTTCAACTGGAAACACATCTGCATCAGCTGCAGCCTATGCTGCTAGAGCAGGATTAAAATCCTATGTCATTATTCCAGATGGAAAAATAGCTAAAGGCAAGCTAGCTCAAGCTGTAGCTTACGGCGCTACTATACTTGCAATAGATGGAAATTTTGATGTGGCGCTAGATATGGTTAAGGAAATTTCAAGCAAGCATCCTATAACTATGGTAAATTCACTTAATCCTCATCGTATAGAAGGCCAAAAAACTGCTGCCTTTGAACTCTGCGATGATTTAAAAGTAGCTCCAGATTATTTATTTATTCCAGTTGGAAATGCAGGTAATATCACAGCTTACTGGAAAGGCTTTAATGAATATCATAAAGCTGGAAAAATTTCAAAGCTACCTCAGCTTATGGGCTTTCAAGCATACAACAGTGCTCCGCTAGTGCTTGGCCATCCAGTTTCAAATCCAGAAACTGTTGCTACAGCTATAAGAATAGGCAATCCAGCAAGCAAAGATAAAGCTCTTGCCGCTATAAAAGAGTCAAACGGAAATATAGATAGAATTAAGGATGAGGATATTTTAAAAGCTCAGTTTTTACTTTCTACATCAGAAGGAATATTTGCTGAGCCAGCTTCATGTATATCTCTAGCTGGTCTTATTAAAGCTAAGGAAGAGGGCCGTGTAAACCAAGGCTCAAAAGTAGTCTGCGTATTAACTGGAAACGGTCTAAAGGACAGTGACATCATACTAGACAACCCTTATGAATACGCCACCTTAAAATCTGATTACAAGGTCATCGAGGATTATATTTTAAGGGGGAATAAGTAATGTTTAAAGTAAAAGTACCTGCAACAAGTGCAAATATGGGACCAGGCTTTGACTGTATAGGGATAGCTCTGGATTTATACAATGAAGTAGAGGTTTATGAATCAGATAAACCACTTCATTTCATTTGGGAATGCGAGGAAGAGGAAGTTCCCGAAAAAGAAAACTTCATTTATACAAGCATGATGGATGTATTTAAGGAGCATGATTTTCCTATTCCAAATGTAAAGGTCATAGCTAGAAAATGCAATATACCGATGGTAAGAGGGCTAGGAAGCAGTTCTGCTGCTATAGTAGCTGGACTAACTCTTGCCTATGCTCTTATGGGAAAAGACTTTGACAAGGATTTACTAGCTTATAAAGCCTGGGTAATAGAGGGACATCCAGATAATGTAGTTCCTTGCTTTTTAGGTGGTATGACTATTTCTGTAATGGATGAAGGAAAGCCCTACACTACTCATGTTCCTATAGAAGACAGGGTGAAATTTATGGCTGTTATTCCTCCTTACAAAACAGAAACCAAGCAAAGCAGAGAAGTTCTCCCTAAAGACTACACAAGAGCAGATTGCATCCAGAATGTGTCTAGGGCTTCTATGATGATTAATGCATTTAACTTAAAGGACTATCATCTGCTTAGAACGGCTTTTGGCGACAGGATTCATCAGCCTTATCGCCTGCCTCTTTTAAAAGATGCTGCTTATGTATTTGAGCTTTTCAAAGAAAATGGTGCAATAGGAGAATTTATGAGTGGTTCAGGCTCTACACTAATGGGAGTATTTTTAGATGATTGCCAAGATAGAAAGCTTGTAATAGAAGAAAAGTTAAAGGCTATCGATCCTTTATTTAGAGTAGAATTACTAAATGTGGATAGATCTGGAGTAGTGCTTTCTAAGATTTAAATCAAATTTCAGTTGAATAGGTTTCAAATTCTCCTAAACGAGGTATCATTTTAATGAGGAAGAAGGTGAAACTATGGACACTGAAAAACGCAAGCTATCAAAATCTCACTACAATTTTTTATCATCTGAGCTTAAATATTTGAATAATAAGCAAATACTAACTGAATCTCAGGTTCAAAGCTCTCTAGATATGTATGAAGCTCATTCACCCTATAGCTTTACTAGAGTTATCTTAAGTATAGCCTCAGTGCTGATTGGACTAGGTATTTTAACGTTTATCGCTAGTAACTGGGAAGATTTAACTGCATGGTTTAAATTTATTTTAGTACTAATTTTTCTAGCTTTATCTAGCTTTGCTTCACTTGCAACTGAAGAGAGCTATCCTAAAACCTCCAGAAGCTTACTATATTTGACTGTTCTTATATTTGGAGGAGGAATATTTTTAATTCAGCAGATATTCAACTTAACCTTCCAAAGTACAGCTGAGCTTCTAATTTGGGGACTTGCTATACTTCCTATAGCTATAGTCTACAAAGATTTGGTTATACTAGTTGCATCTCAAATGCTTATATTTTCATTTTTAGTAACCTATGATATGCCTATTTTTGCTTTGATTTTACTCTTTGGTATATATTTCGCTTTATACCACAAGCTAAATTATGCTCACGGCGAAAATTTCCTATCTAGCTTAGCTTTTGTTATATCAGCGCTTGGCTTCTTGATGAAGCTAAACATAGTCTTAGAAGTAGATGAGCATTTAATATTTGCAAGCTTCTTTATATTAGGCTTAGTCATGGTATATCTTAAAGACATCAAACCATATGCTGTAGCTGTAATAAATTCAATCGGAGTGCTTGTAATTTTAGTTTCTGGAATATTTTTAACTATAGATTCGACCTATTATCTTTTAAAGCCAAACGATGAAATGATAGCTCTAGGCTTTGCATTTTTCTACAGTTTACTTTTGTTATATTGGCTCAAAAAAGGCAAAATTTACTCCATCCTACTAATATGCAGTATTATTCTTAGATATTATTTTGACCTTACTTTAAAATTTGCATCTAAGTCCCTCGTTTTTATAGTAGCTGGCTTAATCTTAGGAGCTTTTGGCTTCTGGTTTGAAAAGCAGCGCAGAGAGGGGGTATCTAAAGATGACTATTAAAAATTTAGATAAAAAGAAACTCCTTGCTCTTGGACTTTTGTTTTTGATATTAATAGGATTTGGCTCTATTCATCTAGTAGCTGAAAATTATGGAAAATCCTTATATCTTGAAACTGTTCCTTACGACCCAGTTGATTTGTTTCGAGGAGATTATGTAAATTTGCAATATGAAATTGAAAATCTCGATATGGATTTAGTTGACAAATCCATGTATGAAAAGGTAAATGAATCTGGAAATATCTATTATAAAATACACGATGATGCTGGATATCTAATATATGAAGAAGATTCTAATCCTCTTAAGGCTATCTCCCTTGTCCCTGATAGACCTAGTGGTTCAAATTATATTAAAGCAAAGCTTTTCTATATAGATGAATATGCTAAGAAGGCAAGACTGAGCATAGGATTAAATAGATTTTATGTGCCTGAGGGAACTGGAACTGAGCTTGAGAATTTATCAAGACAAGGTAGACTAGTTGTAGAAATTAAGAAGCTAGGACCTTTCTATACACTAAAAGATATTTCAAAGCTAGAAGAAAAATAGAATAAATGATATTTTAAAATATACTCTCAAAATTGATATTGTAATCTAAATTACTTATCTATTTTGAGAGTTTTTTTAGTAAGTACTCTAGTAAAATCAAAATACTTTATATAAATTACTACTTCTTATTTTAATTGTAAACCTATTTATTTTATAGGTTGACTATGTATTGTTAATCTCTTATAATTAAAGCAGAATTATTTAGATGCTATTATATTTATTAAAATTTTATTGCTTAAAGGAGACTACTATGAAAAATGTCAGAGAATTAGTGTTGGTATCGTTATTTGCAGCAATCACTTGCATACTATCTATTGTATCTATTCCGCTTCCTTTTACTCCAGTCCCTATAACTCTACAGCTTCTTGCAGTTACTATGTCTAGTGCTGTTCTAGGGAAAAGACTTGGATTTTATTCGCAAGCTGTTTATACGCTTTTAGGCGCTGTTGGCCTTCCTGTATTTGCAGGTGGCAAAGCTGGTTTTTCTGTACTGCTTGGACCTACAGGTGGATACATATTTGGTTTTATGGCGAGTGCCTTTGTCATAGGATGGCTAATTGAAATCTTTGCATCAAAACAACAAAACCCAAAGGCTGAGTATCTGGCTATACTTTTTAGTATGGTAGCAGGACTTCTCGTTATCTATACCTTTGGCGTAATTCAGCTTATGTTAGTTGCTAAGCTTTCTTTAATCCAAGGTTTACTAGGAGGAGTTACCCCATTCATACTTGCCGATATAATCAAAATCGCTTTGGGTTCTTCTGTTGCATATTCAGTTAGAAAATCTCTTATAAAATCATCACTTATACTTAGCTAGATTCTAGCTACACCAGTTTTTATTGCCGCCTCTGCTACAGCTTTTGCTACCTGCTTTGCTACCTCTTTATCAAGAGCGTCTGGAATTACATATTCAGGACTTAGCTTATCTTCAGGTATTATATTAGCTATGGCATAGGCTGCTGCTATTTTCATCTCTTCATTAATATCACTTGCTCTCACATCTAGAGCACCTCTAAAAATCCCTGGAAATGCAAGTACATTATTAATTTGATTAGCAAAATCTGAGCGGCCAGTTCCTACTACTTTAGCTCCTGCTGATATCGCAATATCAGGCATAATTTCTGGGACCGGGTTTGCCATTGCAAATATAATTGAATCCTTTGCCATAGATTTAACCATAGGCTCATTTACCATATCTGCCGCAGATACTCCTATAAATACATCCGCATCCTTCATTGCATCTTCTAAAGTCCCTGTAATCTGATGAGGGTTAGTTATTTTGCATAGCTCATCTTTTAAGAAGTTTCCTCTTGTATCCATGTTTTTATGTAATATTCCTTTTGTATCACAAATAATTATATTTGTAGCTCCTAAGCCAAGTAGCATCTTTACTATAGCACTTCCTGCCGCTCCTGCTCCATTTACTGCTATTTTAAGCTCGCTCATGGATTTATTTACTAGCTTTAGAGCATTAATTAGCCCTGCGCAAACTACGATAGCCGTTCCATGCTGATCATCATGAAATACTGGTATATCTAGTTCTTTTCTCAGCCTTTCCTCTATTTCTATACATCTAGGGGCAGAAATATCCTCTAGATTTATTCCTCCAAATGTTGGAGCTATCATTTTTACTGCTTTAATTATCTCCTCAGTGTCTGTAGAGCTGAGGCAAATGGGAAAAGCATCTACATCTGCAAAAGCTTTGAATAGTATTGCTTTGCCTTCCATAACAGGTAGCCCTGCCTCAGGACCGATATCTCCAAGACCAAGCACTGCTGTTCCATCAGTAACAACTGCTACAAGATTCCCCTTTGAAGTATATTTGTAAACATCTGATTTGTTTTGATTTATTTTTCTGCATGGTTCAGCAACTCCAGGTGTATAAGCTATGCTTAAATCATCCCTAGATTCAAGCTTCACCTTGCTTGCTATACTTATCTTCCCTTTGCTCTTTTCATGTAGCTCTAGTGCCATTTTGTTATAATCCTTCAATCTTATATCCCCTTTCAAATGTTTATCTCTTTTAGTCTTCTAAATAATATTTGGTATCTTTCTAAATCCTTGCCTTCTTTAGCAATAACTCCTGAATTGTAAAATTCAACCTTGCCGCTGCCTTGATTGAGGCTTTTTTTAGTTCTAAGAATGTTTTGAAGATGCCTTATTGTCCCTTCGTTACCATCTATTATACTTATTTCTTTGGTCACAAGCTTTTGTATCATATCCTTAAAAAATATAAAGTGAGTGCACCCTAAAACCAATGTCTGGTAATCCTTTAAATTAATCTCCTTAAACTGATTCTCAAGATATTTAGTTATTCTTGTCTCATCAAAATCAAGTCTTTCCGCAAACTGAACCAATTCTTGAAGCTCCAGTAAATCCACTATACTTTCGCTATCTAAAGCACTTATGAGATTATGCAGCTTTTCTTCCTTTAAAGTAAGCTTAGTAGCTGTAACAAGCACCTTTTTGTTTTCTATATCAGTATACCTGACTGCTGGTTTTACTGCAGGCTCCATACCTATTATAGGGATATCATACTTTTTTCTTAAATCCTCTATTGCTACGCTAGTAGCCGTATTGCAAGCAACTACTATAGCCTTGACATTCTTGCTTACTATAAAATCCATAGCTTTAAAAACAAGCTCTCTTACCTCAGCTTTAGTTTTAATTCCATAGGGTTGATTTTCAGTATCCGCATAATATATATAGTCTTCAAGAGGCATCATTTCAAGAGCTTTGTGAAGCACCGTAAGTCCACCTATCCCAGAATCAAAAAAACCAATTTTATATCTCTCTTCCTTATTGCTCATTTTCATCTACCTTCTAGCTTTTCCAGTAATTTTTTCTATATCTATTTTTACTACAGTTGTCTTATGCTTATCATTGGCTATATATTTCATCCCTGAATCCATAAAATCAGGTGAATATTTTTTTATCAGGCACTCAAGAGCATGTAGCTTTTCCTCTTGCTCAATTATGCTAGCTCTTCCAAATACTATTACGCTCTCATATTCAGTTGAAAATTTTGAAGGCAGTACATTCGTATCTCCAACTACGCAAAATGAAACTTTTGAAGAAAAATTTATATTATCTAATTTATGTCCCTCGGTAGCCCCATGAATATAGATGCTCGAGTCCTCAAAAGCATAGCTTACGGGTACTACATATGGATATCCATCTTCCCCTATGGTAGCAAGGCTTCCATATTCAGCTTTTGTCAAAATCTCTTTCGCTTCCTCTATAGCTAGCTGTCTATCACTTCTTCTCATTTCTCTTTGCATAATTCACACCTCTTTCTTTTTTCAAATCACTATATTATATTATACATGGTCTAATGATGAATTCAAAGAATTTCGCATATCTATCTAAATAAATAGCTTGACCAGTCGATACTATATTATGTAAAATTTCTATTATAGACTAAGAAAATAGTCCTAGTCTAGGTAACCATAATAATATTAAGTGAGGTAAAAATGAAAATAGTTGCAGATAGTAGTTGTGATTTAACCGCTGAGCTAAAAAAAGAGCTCGATGTCACTTTAGTTCCGCTTACCATAAGAGTAGGAGAAAAAAATTTTAGGGACGACGAAACCCTAAACCTTGATGAAATGATGAGAGCTATAAAAGCTCACGATAAAGCAGCTCAATCTGCTTGCCCTTCCCCTCAGGATTTTATTGATGCCTTTGGTGAAGCTAAATCTGTATTTGTAGTAACTATGACAGCCGCTCTAAGTGGGACTTACAATTCTGCAATGAAAGCAAAAGAATTATTCCAAGAAGAAACTGAAAACAGCTTTGTACATATTTTTAACTCAAAAGGCTCGTCAGTCAAAGAAACTATGATAGCCGTTAAGCTAAAAGAGCTTATCGATATGAAGCTTACAGAATCAGATATAGTAGAAAAAACTGAACATTATATCGAAAACATGAAATATATATTCCAGCTAGGAAGTCTTGATACTATGATAAAAAACGGCAGGGTATCTAAGCTAAAAGGTATGATTGCAAATGTCCTAAATATCCGTCCTATACTATGCTCTAGTCCTGAAGGCGAAGTTGAGCTTATCGAAAATGTGAGAAGTGAGAAAAAATCTCTTCGTAGACTTGTAGAATTAATCGGAGAAATGGGCGACAATTTTGAAGATAAAATTCTGGGAATATCACATTGTTATGCCAGTGAAAAAGCAGAATATCTAAAGAAAGAAATAGAATCACGCTACCCTTTCAAAAAAGTATTTATAGTCCCTATGGCTGGGCTTAGCAGTCTTTACACGAATGAAGGAGGCATCACAATAGCCTTTTAATTTTATAATAAATATACTTGACTCTCACCTTACGTTATCCTTTATAGTGAAATCAAGGAGGCGATATAGTGCTTAAAATAAAAGAATTGTCTGAGCTTGTAGGTATAAGTGTGCGCACACTTCATCATTATGACAGCATAGGACTTTTATGTCCCGAAAAAACTGAAGCCGGCTACAGAATATATTCTGATAAAGATATCGACTGCCTCCAGCAGATATTGTTTTTTAAAGAATTAGGTTTTTCCCTTAAAGAAATAAAAAATATTATTTCAGATCCTAGTTTTAATAAGGAAGAAGCCTTGCTTACTCACAAAAAAATGTTGCTTGATAAACAAGCTCATATAAGTAAGCTAGTAGAAACAATTGATAAAACTATTAGGTATCAAAAAGGAGAGATAGCAATGACAGATAAAGAAAAATTCGAGGGCTTTGATTTTTCTCAAGGCGATTTGTACGAAAAGGAAGCTAGGGAAAAATGGGGCGATAAAGCAGTAGATGACTCAAAAGCCAAAATTAAAGGTAACGAAGCAGAGCTAGGTGAGAAAATGAACGCTATATATAGAAATCTAGCATCTCTAAGACATCTGTCTCCAGAGTCAAACGAAGCTCAAGCTGCCATAGAGCAGTGGTTTTATTTTCTCAATGATATGGGTTCATACTCACTAGAGGCTTTGGAAGGACTAGGCGAAATGTATGTAGCTGATGAGAGGTTCACAAAAAATATCGATAAATTCGGAGAAGGTCTTGCACTTTTTATGAGAGATGCTATGAAAATTTATTCTCATAAAAAGAAATAAACCTATTAATGAAATAAAAGATTGCAAATTACGACAGAAAACTTTGAAATTTAAATGATCTTGATTAACCATAATTATTAAAGGGCAGCTATATAGCCACCCTTTAATTTTTTTGCAGTAGAATTTTAGATTCAAAAAATTTAATAATCTATCCCTCAATTGAGAGAATTAATTCTTTAGTATTATCTCATTACCTTCTATTACGATTTTATTTATAGCGTTTATATCCACTGGCTCCATAAATGTCCACACATAAGTAGCTTTTGTTTTGCTAGACATATTTGATCCGCCATTTAAAAAAATCTCGCTTCCTGACTTGTCAAAAACCTTTAAATTTACATATCCATTATTAGGATTTTTACCGTTGAGATTAAGCTCAATAGATATAGGAGAAATAGAAAGAGATTCAACTATAGATTCTTCATCATCTATTTTAATTTTTTCATCAAGCTTAATTTTCTTGTTTGTAACTTTATAATTTGCATTAAATGGTATCTTCCATACTCCTTGAGTTTTGTTTAGCTCTTTAGAATACCATCCCGATAAATCATACTGTTTTAGCTCTTCTGGTGTAGAAATATCATATACATAATAACCATAAGAGCTATCTTGATTCGAGGCGCTTTCAAAAATATTGTAGATAGGGTTTATATCAGTCTGACTCGAGCCCTTACCCTGTACTTTTTGTGATAAGGTAGGCCCGAAGGATTGTCTTTGATTAATAAATCTTGTCACGATATGGAGCTTTCCATCTACAAAAGCAATATTATCTATAAATACTCCATCCAAATCCTCAAACATTTGCCTATCTAAACCTCGTGGCTGAAGCTTATGGCTAGGTATGTTATTCTCATATTCTGTCTGGTACATATCATCTTTATTTTCTTTAGCCCATTTTATTTCCTCTGAGTTGTCGACTATAGTCTGCTTGTAATTTGCAGTGCTCTCAGTATATAGCTTATATAAATCTAGCTTACTTTTAGATAGATTATCTAAAGATACTGGATTTAGTTCTTCTATTATATTTTCGATTACTATTTCTCCAGTTTCACCAGCAATTTTATCATTTTCTGACATTACTACAAACAACCGAGGTTTTTTTCCAAAATCCTCATTCTCACTGTTAACAACTCTCCACGACATACCACTTCCACTGTTTTCTACTCCAATATTTTGATTAAACCAAACGAATTTAGGTCTATTTATTTTTATTTGAAATTGTTCAAAGGCTATATTATTTCCTTTAAACGCTCTCCCATTTGTATTTTCAAAATCAATTACAAAATAGGCGTTTTTTTCATCTCCAGCCATTGAAACTAAGGTGGCTTTTATACCATTTAGCTGAGCACTTCGCTGAGGATGTGTACTGCTTTCCTCCAAATACTGGCTTTTATTATCAAACAAATCCTTAAAGGCTTCATTTTTATCTAATGCATATACAGAGGTCGTAAGCACAGCCATCGTTAACAATCCAGTTATAATTGACTTTTTATTAAAGATATTTACTTTCCTGTACTTAGCAGTTGATATACTATATCTATCTCTTGTTTCCATGGATTTTTCGTCATAAAATTGCTCTATCCATACAGCATCACAGGCTTTTGCAATTTGCTTGGATGCCAGGTTATCCTCTCTTATAGTTATAACAACTTCATCAAACCCACGCTTACTCGCTTCTATAAGTACTAGCTTTAGAATTTGCTTGCCATAGCCTCTTCCTCTATATCTAGGTGCAATATCATAGCCTATGTGACCTGCTTCAAAAACTTCCTCATGCCTCACCCTAGCTACCCCTACTACTTCATCCTCATCCACTAGCCAAAATGTAGACGTCGCAACCCAGTCTCCGATATTGATGCCCTTTGATGCCTCGTCTAAAGAGCTTAAATATAAATCAAAATCCTCAAGTGCTTTTTCATATATTCCAAAATAGTGACTGTCATTTACTTCCTTGTATGAATTTACATAGGTTTTAAAAGTACTTTCATATATTTTATTAGGCGGTGCTAGAAATATTTTTCCCATATTTATCCCCCTTTGGATTCATATATCTTTAAGTATAGTTTAGATTATTTGGTAATAAATTACAAAACTAAAACAAATAATCCTCTCATACTCTCCTTGTTTGGTTTTAAGACCTTGCTTGTTAAAGAGAAATATTTATGTGATAATAGAAAAAATACTAAATTCAGGAGGAAATCATGAAGAAAATTATTGTATTTGGAAGTAAGCATTGCCCAGATTGTCAGCCTATGCAGGATTATTTAAAGGAAAATAATATAGATTTTATATACCTTGATATCACTGAAAATATGTTCTATCTAAAAACCTTTCTAAAGCTTAGAGATACAAGAGAAGAATTTGCTGAGATAAAAGCTAAAGGACTAGTTGGAATTCCTTGCGTAAATGTAAATGATGGAGAAGCACTTTATTTTGAAAAGCCTTCTATAGAGTCGTTAGTATAAGAAAATTTCATATAAGCTCAAGGAGAAAAAGATGAAAAGCAAAAATATTCTACTTATTAATGACCTTCCAGGCTATGGTAAGGTAGCGCTTTCAGCTATGCTCCCTATATTGTCTAAGATGGGTTATAGTCTTTATAATCTTCCTACTGCACTGGTGTCCAATACTCTTGATTATGGGAAGTTTGAAATTTTAGATACTACTTCTTATATGGAAAATACCATTAAAGTTTGGAATGAATTAGAGTTTCAATTTGACTGTATATCTACTGGATTTATTCTATCTAGTAAGCAAGTAGATATAATAACTAGTTATATTAAGTCGCAAAACAACCCAAATCTTCTTGTTGTAGTTGATCCTATTATGGGTGACGATGGAAAGCTCTACAATGGAATAACTCAAGAAACTGTTGCTCATATGAAAGAGCTCTCTAGCTACGCTGATATTTTGATTCCAAACTACACAGAAGCAGCTTTTATAGCAGGTTTATTTACAGATAAACCCAGCTTAACAAAATCTGAGATTAATGCTTTAATCGATAAGCTTGTATCCCAAGGTTCAAAATCTGTAGTAATAACAAGTATTATTGAAAAAGATTCAAACAATCACTTCGTTTGTGGCTATGATGACAAATCAAAAACTTACTTTTATCTGCCTTATGACTATATTCCAGTGAGATTTCCTGGAACTGGCGATATATTTTCTGCTGTAATGGTAGGAGAACTTTTAAAAGAAACCTCATTAGAGCTAAGCGTTAAAAAAGCAATGGATATAGTCGCTAGGCTGATAGAAAAGAATAAAAATAGCCAAGATAAGTTCAAAGGAATATTTATAGAAAAAGATTTAGACAGTATTTTATAAATCGCAAAAAAAATGACAGGATAGCTTCCTGTCATTTTTTATTTAAGGTGTCTTAACAATGCATTAGAAGGTATAAATTATTCTGTTACTAGTTGTAAGTCAACTGGAACAAAGTCTTCTACGCTTTCACCATCTAGTATTTTCTTAGCAGTTTCAACGCCTAGCTCTCCGATTAATGAAGGCTGCTGAGCTACTGTAGCACTCATTTTACCTTCTTTAACAGCTGCAACAGCATCGTCTGTAGCATCAAATCCAACAATTATTATCTCTCTTCCAGATGCTTCGATTGCTTTTTGAGCTCCTAATGCCATTTCATCATTGTGAGCAAAAACTGCATCTATTTCTGGTTGAGCTTGAAGAATGTTTTCCATAACTGATAGACCTTGAGTTCTGTCAAAATCAGCAACTTGCTTAGCAACTACTTCGATTTCAGTTCCCGCTATAGCATCGTTAAAGCCTTGTCCACGATCTCTAGCTGCAGAGGTTCCTGCGATTCCTTCTAATTCTACTACTTTACCTTTTCCACCAAGAAGTGAAACAATGTGCTCTCCAGCCATAACTCCACCTGCTACGTTATCAGAAGCGATATGTGATACAACTTCGCCTTGATTAGCTCCACGGTCAAGTGTAACTACTGGAACATTTTTGTTGTTTGCTGCGATTATAGCATTTCCTACAGCATCTGAGTCTGTCGGGTTGATTAAGATAAGAGAAACGCCTTGAGTTAATAAATCTTCAACGTTAGCAAGTTCTTGCGCTGGGTCGTTTTGAGAATCAAGCACTACAAGCTCCATACCCATATCCTTAGCTTTTTGCTCTGCTCCTTCTTTTAATGAAACAAAGAAAGGATTGTTAAGAGTAGATACTACCAAACCAATTTTTGCTGCTCCTGCTGCTTCTTCTGCAGCTGGTTCCTCTGTTGCTGCAGGCTGACTTTGGCAAGCTGTAAGGTTAAAAACTAAAGCTGCCAGTAACACAAATGATAAAACTAACTTTTTCATTGTTACCCTCCTCTTAAAATATACTATTTGTTTTTTCTATCTAACAACACTGCGAGTAAAATAACGGACCCTTTAGCAAGCATTTGGAAATACGAGCTTACATCCATTAAGTTTAACGCATTGTTTAAGACCCCTATAATAAGTGCTCCTATCATTGTTCCAACAATAGTTCCAGTTCCTCCAGCTAATGAAGTACCACCTAGTACTACTGCTGCAATAGCATCTAGCTCATATCCGCTTCCTGCTGTAGGCTGAGCCGAAGATAGTCTTGATGTTATTATGATTCCTGCAAGAGCTGCCATCATACCACTTATTGCATATACAAATATCTTAACTTTGTCTGTACTTATTCCTGATAGCTTAGTTGCTTCTTCATTACCACCTAGGGCATATACGTATCTTCCAATTTTCGTCTGAGTCAAAACAAATAAAGCTACTAAAAAAGTTACAATGATTACTATTATAGGAACTGGTATGCCAAGCACATACCCATTTCCAAACCAAGCAAATAGCTTAGAATTTGCTTCAAAACCTGTGCCTATTGGCTTTCCATCAGTAAACACCAATGTAGCTCCACGTAACATGGTCATGGTTGCAAGGGTTACTATAAATGGCTGTAGCTTTCCTTTAGATATAAGCACTCCATTTAAAGCACCAACCACTAATCCAACTATCAAAGCTACAGGTATTGCTATAATAGAATCTACTCCACTTGCTAGCATCATAGCTGCAACTGCTCCAGAAAATCCTAAAATCGAGCCTACGGATAAATCTATTCCTCCTGTTAGTATTACAAAGGTCATACCTGTTGCAATAACAGCATTAATTGAGGTTTGTCTTAGAATGTTGAGTATATTCGAAGTTGTCATAAATCTGCTATTTATAAATGCTACTATAACTGAAAACACTATAAGTCCAATCAAGGACTGAAACTTAGATATATCTATTTTTTTCATAAATCACACTCCTGCTCCTATAGCTAGTCTCATAATTTCATTAGAGTTAGCTTTGTCTCTGCTGAGTACCCCAGCAATTTTACCTTCGCTCATGACCATAATTCTATCGCACACACCCAGTAGCTCAGGTATCTCAGAAGAAATCATAAGGATTCCCAGTCCATTTCTTTTAAATTCATTCATGAGTTCATAAATTTCTTTTTTTGCGCCTACATCTACTCCTCTAGTAGGCTCATCCATAATAAGTATCTTTGGCTGAGTTGATAGAGATTTCGCAATAGATACTTTCTGCTGGTTTCCTCCGCTGAGTAGCTTTACGCTCTGGTCTAAGGATGGAGTTTTTATTCTCATAGCATCCTTATAGTGAAGAACACTTTCTTTTTCCTGTTTTTTGTTTATAAGCTGACCTTTTGAAAAGCGTCCTAGAGATGAAATAGTGACATTCTTTGCAACTGACATGCCTAAAACTAGCCCTTCTTTTTTTCTATCCTCAGAAACATACACTATGCCTTGGCTTAGTGCTTGTTTTTCGTTTTTGGCTTCAAACTTTACACCATCTAGCATAATATCTTTTATTTCACATTTGATGCTTCCATATATGGATTTTGCAAGCTCGGTTCTGCCTGCCCCCATAAGTCCTGCAACACCTAATATTTCACCTTTCTTAACCACAAAGCTAATATCAGATACAAATTCATTTTTAATATTTTTAACTTCCATCAAGGTTTCATCGCTCAGTGGAGCTATATATGGATATTGTTCTTCTAGCTTTCTTCCTACCATTTTTTCAATGAGGATGGTTTCATCCATCTCAGATACTGGCATCTCATCTATAAACTGTCCATCTCTCAAAATAGTAATATCATCACAAATCTGAAATATCTCAGGAAGACGATGAGAAATATAAACTACACTCTTACCTTCACTAACTAGTTCTTTTATAACTTTGAACAAACTCTCTGCCTCAGAATCCGTAAGTGCATCTGTTGGCTCGTCCATAATTATTATTTGTGCATCGAAAGATAGAGCTTTGGCTATTTCAACCATCTGCTTTTGTCCTATGCTCAGTGAACCAACTTTGGTCTTTGGATTAATATCCATGCCTAGCTTATCTAAGAGCCTTCTGGATTCATCATGAAGATTCTTCCATGATATTCTTCCTCCACTTGATGGATATCTTCCCATAAATATATTTTCTGCAACAGACATTTCCTCTATCAAGTTAAGCTCTTGGTGAATTATCGCTATACCTTTTTGCATGGCATCCTTTGGGTTTGCTACTTCCAAGGGAGCATTATTATAATAAAGCTCTCCTGAAGTTTTTTTATAGACTCCTGATAAAATCTTCATAAGAGTAGATTTTCCTGCTCCGTTTTCACCCAGAAGTGCCATAACCTTTCCTTTGTAGACATTTAGATTTACATTATCCAAAGCCTTTACCCCAGGAAATTCCTTTGTTATATTTTCCATTCTCAGTATTACTTCTCTCATGTTATTCACCTTCAAAATTCACTCCAGATTGCAGGATAATGTTTGCATAAGGGGTACATTCTCCTGTTCTTACTATTGCTTTACTGCTAGAGCTGAGCTTTTTAAAATACTCATGTGACACAAACTCTATCTCTATTTTTTTATCATTTAGAATTTCTTTTATTTTTTTAAGCACTTCAGGGTTATTCTCTTTTATTTCCTCAGCCAAAATCACTTTTTCCATCACCATGTTTGAAGCTATAAGTGCTAGAGTAGCATCAAAGGAAGGTAATCCTTTTTCTAATGCCAAATCTATTCTCTTTACAGCAGCTGGAATAGGAAGCCCTGCATCTGCAATAACTAATTGATCCGTATGTCCCATAGCTGCCAGTACAGAAATTATTTCTGAGTTTAGTAATCTACCTCTTATCATATTAGACCCCTTTCCTTTAAATCCTCTAGTGTAGGCAGTGAGCTTTGTGCCCCTAATTTTGTAACTGTATAGGCTGCAACCTTTGTTGCAAATTCCATTGCTTCATTAATAAGAACTCCCTTTGATATCTCGCATACAAGAGCTCCCATATAGCTGTCCCCTGCCGCTGTGGTGTCTATTGCATCAACCTTAAGAGCTGGCACATAGTATTTCGAAGCTTTATCATAATACCAAGAACCTTTAGTCCCAAGAGTAACCACTAGTTCTTTAACTTTTAGCTTATCATAGCCCTTATCAAGTGATTCTTCAGCTTCAAATGCTATACCTGAAAGAGATTCAAACTCTGTTTCATTTACAACTAGCAAATCTACATCTTTTAGCAAGTCTTCATCTAAATGAGTAGCTGGAGACGGGTTAAGTACAGTGTATATATTTCTTGCTTTAGCTTGCTTTATTATTTCAGCTACAGTATCAAGTGGTATCTCTAGCTGAAGCACTACAATATCTATATCATCAAACCAAGATGGCTTAATCATATCTGGTTTTAGTAGACCATTTGTTCCTGCTATTACCACTATTGAATTGTCTGCTGACTCATTTACCATAATAAGGGCTGTCCCTGTAGGCGCTTTGTCAGTTTTCATCACTTTATCCGTAACGCCCATTTGCTTTAGGTTATCTAGAAGCTGGCTTGCAAAATCATCTGTTCCCACCATTCCAATCATGGTGACATCAGCGCCTAGCTTACCCATAGCTACAGCTTGATTTGCTCCTTTTCCTCCTGCAATAAGCTCCAGTCCATTTCCTACTACAGTTTCGCCTACTTTTGGAGTATGATGGACCTTTGTCACTTGATCCATGTTTAGGCTACCTATTACCAATATTTTTTTCATACAAAATTTCTCCTCACAAGTTATTCGAAGCGTTTTCCTTTAGCTCAAAGCAAGGTAAACGTTTAACTATTATAGACAAAGAGAATCATAGAGTCGATTCTCTTATAATTAATTCCGTTTCCAATACTACTTCATCATCAGGTTTTGATGGATTTTTAATAAAGTTAATAAGTAGCTCAGCTGCTTTATATCCCATCTTGTAGTTGGGTTGATTCACAGTCGATAAGCTAGGTGTTACCACGCTAGCTATATATATATTGTCAAATCCCATAATTCCTATATCTTCTGGGATTCTAAATCCTAGTTCTTTTATTGCTTTCATTGCACCTATCGCTATTAAATCGTTACCACAAAACACGCTGTCAAAATCAATTTTTTTGTCCATTATTTTTTTTATACCCTCATATCCCCATTCTACATCATAGGTTCCTTCAAGATATAAATCTGGATCAAAATCTATATTATGATACTTAAGAGCATTTTTATATCCCTCAAAGCGTTGAATCGATGGAGTTGAGTTCATAGAACCAGACAAGTGAAGAATTTTTTTATATCCTTTTTCAATCATATAGGACACCGCTTCAAAAGCACCCTTGGTATTATCTACTAAAATCTTGCCCTGTGTTTTAAAATCCTTCATATCTCTATCAACTGTGATTATTGGTATTCCAATCTTCATATAGTTTCTTGCAGATTCCTCTCTCACACTAGAGGTCGAAGAGGTGATAATAATGCCATCTACCATTTTTTCTTGGAGCATGTATATATAGGTTGATTCTTTTTTTAAGTTGTTATCTGAGTTACATAAAACTACATGATAGCCTGCTTGGTTCGCGTAATCCTCTACTCCTCTTGCTACCTCAGGAAAAAAAGGATTCGTTATATCTGGAATTACAAGTCCTATAGTATAGGTATTTTTTGTAATCATAGATGAGGCTATTCTATTTGGCACGTAATTTAATTCATTTATAGTTTCTAAAACTCTCTGTCTTGTCGCTGGAGTAATATTATGGTCCTTTCCATTTACCACCTTTGAAACTGTAGCAATAGATACCCCTGCAGCATTAGCGATTTCTTTAATTGTAACTTTCATAAATCACATCCGTATAAGTTCTTTTGGTTAAACGTTTTCCTAAATTATATCACAAAATTTATTCAAGTCAATAATGGATTTTTTTGCACGCTAGTTTCTAAATTCTAGGTTTTGAAAAATAATAATAAGGAAATTTAAAATCTTTAATAAAGTATTTATAAGTATTTGTAGGTATTTATAATTAAAAAATGCTACAATTGAAATATCAAAATATTTCGAAATTAAAAAATTGGATGTGCTATCCACTATGTCTCGGGTATTAATTCCAACAAGCTTTTATTCTAAAATATAATAATAAAGATAATCACTATAGAGACCAATATTACAGGAGGCAATATGAGTGTTAAAAATGAAGTCATTAACATATGCAATGATTATTTTGAAACATATCTGAAAGAGAGAAATTTTGAAAAACTGCTCCAATTCTTAAGCCAAGATTTCAAGGGGATTGGAACTGGGGAGGATGAGTTTTCTAAAGATAGCTACAATTCTATGAGGCTTTTCAAGAGGGATATTGAGCAAGCTCCTAGCGAAGTCCGGTACGAGTTTCAAGAGTTCGAAGTAGACGTAATAAGCACTTTATCAGCCATCGTGTTTTGTATCGTGGACTTTGAGACTGAGCTCTTCGGGCATGAGGTTAAACTAGGTGACCTACGGATGAGCATTTTGTTTTCAAGGGAAAGCGAGGCTGATACATTCAAAATCAGGCATCAGCATGTGTCCTTTCCTGCAAAAGAACAAGGGGTTGATGAGTCCTACCCTCTTAAGCAAATGGAAGAAAGAAACAGGATTTTGGAAATAATGGTTAATGAAAAGACCCAAGAGCTAGAAAAACTTCTTGAGCAAACCATGGTACTAGCCATAACAGATAAATTAACAGGTCTTTATAATAGGTTGGAAATAGATAAAAGGCTAGATGAAGCAATCGCAGGGTTCAAAAGATATGATACAGCTTTTTCTGTATTAATAGTTGACGTAGATAATTTTAAGAGAGTGAACGATGTGTATGGACATCAAAAAGGAGATTGGTGTTTACAGAAAACTGCTGAAATATTAAAGGAAAGAATGCGAAAAACTGATGTTTTGGGACGCTGGGGCGGAGAAGAATTTATTGTAATTTGTCCTAATACTCATTTGGCTGAGTCTGTTCTTTTAGGAGAATCCATTAGAAAAGCCATCGAGGAAGAGTCGTTCGATATAGAAGGCAATTATACTGTTAGCATAGGAATTTCTTCCGTCCAAAAGGATGACGAAGCAAACTGCATTATTAAACGAGCTGACGAAAACCTCTACCTAGCTAAAAGCAAAGGAAGAAATAGAGTAGAGCCTAGTATTTCCCCTATAACAAATTAGAGTATTTATCTATTTCAAAAAACTGCACTTGCAATCAAAGCTTCCTACTAAGTCCTAGTAATGAAAATTTTGATGCAAGTGCACTTATATTAAATCTATGAAGCTAATAGCAGTTGAGTAGGCATATAGCCCTTTACTAGAGTTTCGATAACCCATTTTCTAGCGTTATCATACTCCTCGAACAAGCTCAGGGCCTGTTTTTCATTAGAATAAACTCTCCAGTAGCCCACAGCGCAGCATTTTATTGTATCTCTTGAAGCAAAAGCTATGACATCTGATAAGGGATATCCTAAAAATATACCTATCTCATCAGGACAATTATTTCGATTCCTTTCTCTCAAAAAGCTTAGTCCCTCTTCTACCGAAGCATAATTGTCATACCCACAGCTTAAAAGATAGGATTTAACATCATTATTAAATAAAATATTTTCTAATTGCTCACGTTTATAAATAAGTATAGAAACACAGTCTTTATTTGACTTTACTTCAAAAAACTCCAGTGAAATCAGATTTTTTAGCGTTTCTTTATATTTATCCCATATATCTTTTAGTTTGAGCTTTCCATTATTATTCAGACAAATCAGTGAGGATGGTTTGGAGCTGAATAGTGTAGGAGCGGCATGATAGCATATTTTGTACATTAAATACTCTAAATCACCGTAGACATTTAATGCTTCTTTAATCAGAACTATATCTGGTCTAGTAATTGTCTGCATAGCCTAATCCAGTCCTATCTCAATAGTTTTCCAAGATCTTTGCACTGCTCAAGTGCATCAGCATCTGGAGTTTCGTTTATGATTAGTCCATCAGCAAGCAGGTTTGATCCACAAGAGTTCATACGAGCTTCCCAGTCTCTCATCCATTCACCATCACCCCAGCCGTAAGAGCCAAATAAAACTATAGGCTTTCCACTTACAACGCCTTTTATAGATTCAATGAAAGGTTCCATTTCCCCTTCTTCTAATACCTCTGCACCCATAGACGGGCATCCAAGTGCTACTGCATCAGCATGAGCTACTGTGTCTACTGATGCTTTGCTTACATCAATCAATTCAACTACTGAGCCTCCTGAGCTTGCTCCATCTGCTACAGCCTTTGCCATCATTTCTGTATTTCCAGTGCCTGACCAGTAGATAACTTTTATTTTTTTCATTGATAAGCTCCTTTCAAAAATGTCTCACTATGTAAATTTAATATTAACATCAATAAACGAAAATTATTTATTATTGATAATAATTATCGTTTAAATAAATTTTAACATTCTTGATAGTAGTTGTCAATGGAATTAGATTATCATATGCTGAATTCATAATTTAATATTGAGAAAATTAGCTTGTTTAAGCTGATTTTAAGCTTTATAATCAGGGAGGATAGTTATTATTTTTCGTAAAACTAAAAAGCTAAATCAATTTAAATTCAAGGAGACATAACAGTGGAAACTAAACGAAATACTGCAATAAAATATATGATTATAGCTTCTGTGCTTTGGAGTATAGGTGGTATTTTTATTAAGCTTATAAATTGGAATCCTATGGCTATCGCAGGCTCTAGGAGCGCTATAGCCGCTCTAGTAATGATGATGTATCTAAAAAAATTCAAATTTAAAATAAATAAGTCTATGTTAATTTGTGCCTGTTCCTATTCCTTGTTAGTTATATTGTTTGTATCTGCTAACAAGCTTACGACATCTGCAAATGCCATCTTACTTCAATTTACCTCGCCCGTATGGGTGGCTCTTCTTTCTAGAGCTATTCTTAAGCAAAAGATTTCCAGAATTGATGGTATAACTATTATCTTTGTAA
Source organism: Acetoanaerobium noterae (assembly GCF_900168025.1). Taxonomy (NCBI): domain Bacteria; kingdom Bacillati; phylum Bacillota; class Clostridia; order Peptostreptococcales; family Filifactoraceae; genus Acetoanaerobium; species Acetoanaerobium noterae. The sequence goes on from NZ_FUYN01000006.1 coordinate 33,184, forward strand.
TACTGGGTATGATTATGTTTTTTATTGATGAGCTAGAAATGAGCTACCTTCTTGGCAATATATTAGCTATCCTAAGTGGAATAGTAATGGCCGGAATGATTCTTTTATTTCAGCAGCAAAAAGAAAATTCCCTAGTAGAGATAACTCTTTTAGGAAATGTAATTACTGCAATAGTAGGTATTCCTTTTTATTTTATATCCTCTCCAGGAATGGAAAGTGTTCTTCCTTTATTTATACTAGGCGTATTCCAGCTAGGCATACCCTACCTTCTATATGTGCTTGCTATACCGAATGTCACTGCTATTGACGCAGTACTCATTCCTGTACTTGAGCCCCTTCTCAATCCTCTATGGGTATTTATCTTTGCAAAGGAATCCCCAACGCTTTTCAGCCTTTTAGGTGGGGGATTGGTTTTGCTAAGTGTTACAGTAAGAGGAATTATAATGTCAAAAAAACTAGCTCAAATAGACTCTCCTTCACTTTAAAAGTGAAGGAGTTTTTTTACTTATTATATACATAACTATTATTAGTGTAGTAGTCATTGGTAATATGCTTGCTGATATTACGCTGACAGAAATAAACGGCATAATAAGATTATAGCTCACAGTGAAAAGAGTATGTGAAATTGTAACTGCTAATATGCTTTGGTTAGAGGCTTTGAATAGCCATCCGAAAATAATACTCCATAGAACCAGCGTAGGAATATAAGTGGATAGAAAAAATATAAACTGGTTAGGATCTTTAAAGCTAGAAAAATATAATATAGGTAAGTGCCAAATCGCCCAAATCAAACCTATAATAATGCTTCCTTTATATATAGATAGTCTCGTGGAAATGTCTCTAAATAAAAAGCCTCTCCACCCAAGCTCCTCTGTAAAAGAGAATATGAATGCAGGTATTAAATTCATTATTAAAAGCGCTGGGCTAATAATGAACTCTGATTTGCTTATAAAAATAGAGTATCCTATCGACGGGATGAGCCAAATCAAAGGAAAGCTTATTGATACTAAAACCAGCTTAAAGCTTGACATAGCAGATTTAGAACCTACTTCTAATCCTTTGCTTTTTTTATTAAAAAATTTAAAGCCTAGATTTTTTCTAAATAAAATCGAGCATATTACAGCTGATAATCCTGGCCCTAATTGCCCTAAATACCAAAGCAATAGCAGTGGATTGTCCTGAGATGCTGAGCTTATACCTGACCCTATAAATATGAGCCATGCTGTCCAAGAGAAAATGAATGTCAGTAAAATAAAACATAAATCTTCAAATTTAAATATATTGTTTTTCATTTTATCTCCTCCATTCTATCGGTGTAGCTTAAGAATATCAGGAAAGATAATTAAAAACTTTTCAAATCTTGCTGTTTTTCTTAACTGGCAATAAACAGCTAAGCTCTAGATTATTATTTTTAGCATCAATTTCGAATATATTTATTCCTTGTCTGTCGTCTAAATAGTATCCTCTGCTATCAATCCAATACATATACATGAATTCTGAAACCCAGGTCAAATATTTAATCCCATCTGAAAAGTCTGTCATGTCCTGAAATTTCATTTTCAGGACAGCTTTTGATACTTCGAAGGCTTCTACTTTTTTATATTTCATATCGATAATTTTTGAAAGCATCTGCTCTGATACTATGATACCTATGTCATAATCCATTTCATTTTGATTTTTGAACCAATTAAAATCATTAGAGCAGAGGACAAATTTCATGGTATCTGGAGTTATATGATGTGCATCAAGACTTTGCTCTAGTGTCCTTAGGCTCTTTTCTACTCTAAGGTCAAGACTCCCTCCTCTAATTCCGCTTACATCCTCATATACAATATAAAAGGAATCAGAAAAAGACATTTTTAATGAAAATTCTATTTCCAAGGCTTTGAAGGTATCTCTTATCTGGTCTTCTATGTTCTTGTCAGCTAAAAGAGTGTCTTTTGCAAATTTTGGCGAGATATTAAAAACCTTACTAAAAGCTCTAGAAAAATTAGCGGGTGATGAAAATCCCAATTTTTCTGCTAGTTTGGTTATTTTTAGATTTTTATCTCTAAATAATAAACCAGCTGAAAGCATGAGCCTGTTGTTTAGATGAAATTCTCTAAAAGGCATCCCTTTTTCTAATAGAAAAATTCTATGAAAATAAAAAGGAGAATATGAAACTGCTTTAGACACTTCACTCAAGCTTATATTCTTATATACATGAGTAATCGCATATAATATTGCTTCATGAGTTTTATCTCTGCATCTTTTTTTCATATTCTCTCTTCACCTTTATATATTATAGTATCTGCATTTTTCTTTTCTACAGCCATGTGGATGTCTATGGCTGTCCATGCAGGTATAATTATAGCTTGTATCTAAGGTTCCTCCTAGGTATTCCTGCGAATATCTACAGGCTGTTTCTAAAGCAGTATACACAAAATTTTTACAGCAACAAGGACCAGCTTGCTTAGATATATCCTCTATGACTTTTGATACTACGAACATTGTTTTTGAAGTTTCTGTATCTTTTGGACAGGCCGCTCCTAAAATCACACTGTATACGCTACCTATAGCCGGTGCTATGCCACAGATTCCAGTAAGTCCGCAATAAGCTCCTATAGCTTGTTTTTTGGTTCTATTTAATGCCTCTTTAATGTCTTCATCTGTTATTCTTATAGTTTTTTCATTTCTAATTGCTGCTATTAATGCTCCTGCGGCTACCCATGCATGCTCACAGCCGAGCATAGGAAGCTTTGTTTTATCAATTATTTCATTAGCTATCACAAATGGATTTATCCCTTCTGAACAAATACTCATATCATAAATTAAATCAAAAGTATCTTCTCCATGACAGCTATCACATATATAGTGTCCATTAGGACAACTCACATAGCCTAACTCAGTTTTATTACATTTCATACATGTAAATTCTTGTCCGCTTTGAAAATAATCTAGCGTTGCTTTGCATACAAGGCAGTTTTCACTGCTTGTGTCGGTCTGCACCCCTGCAGTTTCTGTAGCTGGTCCTCAGCAGCCCCCTACATGACTAGTTTTATCTATCATTTACCTCACTCCCATTTATTTATATCTACCCTTATATAAGCTTACCATAAATCTAATTTTTATCCCAATCTATAAATTTACGGCGTAAGCCTCATTTTATCTCTAGGAAAAGCTGAAGCATATCTTACATTGTCAAATCCTAGGAGCATTGAAGTGATTCTCTCTAAGCCAATTGCAAACCCTCCATGAGGCGGCATTCCATATTTAAATATATAAAGGTAATCCTTAAACTGTTCCTTGGACAATCCTCGTTTTACTATATTTTCTAAAAGCTGATTATAGTTGTGAATCCTCTGACCTCCAGTTGTTATCTCAAGTCCTCTAAATAATAGGTCAAAGCTTCTGGTTTCGCCTTCACCATAAGGCATAGTGTACATTGGTCTTTTGCTTTGAGGATAATGTGTTATAAATACAAAATCTGAATTAAACTCTCTCTTTATATACTCTGAAATTAACTTTTCTCCCTTAGGGCTTAAATCCGTCTGTAAGTCATTTAGGTTATACTTTTCATTTAGTATAGCAATTGCTTCAGACAGTTTCATTTTAGGTATTTGATATGGAACCTTTGGTAGCTGTGCACCAAGGAGCTCAAGCTCTCTGCTGCATTTACTTTCTACTTCTTTCATCATAAAATCTAATAATCTATTTTCAAGCTCCATAATCTCATACTCGTCTTGGATAAATCCAAACTCTACATCAAGGCTTACATATTCATTGAGATGTCTTTTTGTGTCGTGGCTTTCAGCTCTATACACATGTCCAATCTCAAATACCCTCTCAAATCCTGCTCCCACCATCATCTGTTTATAAAATTGTGGACTCTGAGCCAAATATGCCTTAGTCTCGAAATAATTTAGCTCAAATAAATTGCTTCCTCCTTCTGTTCCTTGAGCTACAATCTTGGGTGTAAAAATTTGAGTAAAATCATTTTTAATTAAAAACTCAGAAAAAGCTTGAGCTAAAACAGCTTTCACCTTAAGCACTGCTCCTAATTTAGGATTTCTAAGTGAAAGCGCCCTATTATTTAGCATCACATCCAAGCTTATATCCATATTTTCCTTGTTTATTTCAATTGGCAAATCTTCATTTGCAGGAGATAGCATGTCGATAGAAATAACCTGAATCTCCAAGCTTTCTGATTTACCTTGAGCTAATTTTACTTTTCCCTTAATCTTTATTACGGCTTCTAGCTTTAAATCTTTTATGTCAATAGTTTTTGTATCTATAACGCATTGGACTAGGCCAGATTTATCCCTTAAAATAATAAAGGCTATTTTCCCAAGCTTTCTTAATCTATGAATCCATCCACTTACAACCACCTCTTGATTTAAATAGCTACTTAGCTCTGCTATCATAATTCTTTTCATAATGCATTCCCCTCACTTTTCTATAAATAACAAAAGCCCACTTCTTAATTAAGAAGCGAGCTTATCTCACGGTACCATTCTTATTAACTGCCATATAGCTAGCAGTTATCTCTTATTTCTATAACGGGAACTCCGGATTCATCTACTTGCTGGGCCCAGCTTTTGAATCATCAACTCAAGGATGTCTTTCAATATGCTTCATCTTCTTGGGCTCTCACCATCCCCAATTCGCTGAAAGATTCCAGATATCTACTCTTCCTTTCACAGTTTTTACTATATTTTTACGAAGTATACTCCTTTGAAATTTACTTGTCAAGTAGTTTACATTTTTTTACTATAGATAAACTTAATAGATATTGCCGTTTCTATAATAATTTTCAATTTGACCTATATTGTTAAATAACGTAATATTATCGTCGACAATGAATACTAAAAAAGGAGATAAAATCATGAAAAAGAAGTTAGTTACTTTATTTTTAAGCGGACTTTTAGTAATGTCTTTAGCTACTGGATGCTCTGCAAAACCAGCTGAGCAAGGTACGCAGGAACAAGCAGCTCCTGAAGCTGAACAAACTATAGCTTCAGTTGAGAAAACTAAGGTATATGTTACACCAGAATGGGTAAAAAGCGTCATCGATAAAAACCAGCCTGAATCTGAAAATTACATAATTTTAGAAGCTGCCTGGGGTACAGAAAAAGATAGCCCAGACTATTTAAAAGCTCATCTTCCAGGTGCTATTCACCTTAACACAGATGAAATAGAAGAACCTGAATATTGGAATATTAGAAATGCTGAAGAAATAACAGCTGTAATGTCAAAATATGGAATTACTAAGGATACTACTGTTATAGTTTATGGCCCTGACTCAGGAACTGAAAGAGTTGCCTTTGTAATGCTATGGGCAGGCGTTGAAAACGTTAAGGTTCTAGATGGTGGCCTTGCTGCTTGGACTGAGGCAGGTTACGAAACAGAAGAAGGCAATATACTTCCAACTGCTACAACAGAAGATTTTGGAGTACAAATTCCAGCTCACCCTGAGTATGTTATAGCTATGCCAAAAGATGCTAGCGAAGCAATGAAAGCTAACGATAAGTTCAGACTTGTAAGTATAAGAAGCCTAGATGAATTCACTGGAAAAATTAGCGGCTACAGCTATATAGAAAAAACTGGAGAGCCAGAAGGTGCTCTTTGGGGACATGACGAATTCGATTATTATAACGAAGATGGAACTATAGCTGATTTTGATAAAGCTGTACAGATGTGGAGCGAGCAAGGTATCACTAAAGAAAATGAAATTGCATTTTATTGTGGTACAGGCTGGAGAGCTTGTGTTCCATGGCTAATGGCTTATGAAAATGGTTGGACTAACGTAAAATTATACGACGGTGGATGGTTTGCATGGCAAATGGATGAAACAAATCCAGTTCAAAAAATCACACCAGAAGAAGCTGCTGCAAGATATAACTAGGTATATTAATTACCCCAGATATTACATTCTCTAACTTGAGATATATCTGGGGTAATTTTTTCATAAATATTATTTTTCTGCCATTATCATAAACATTAGTGTCGATGCATAGTTAATTTGTTCTTCCTCATCCCATACAACTTTTCCAATATTTTGTTCTATCATAATTTTCGAATATCCGTTATTTATAAGCACAGCGGCATCCCACTGAGGTCTCATTGTTTTACTAAGTGGTAAATTTCTTGATATTTATTCCACCCTTATATAACGCTCTATTCCATTCTTTATATGCTGTAAATGTTATTTATTCTTTATAAAACCATTGAGGTGTCATGGGTAATGTTTATACTATAAAAAGTGTCTGGAAAATGTTAAAATTTAGAAATAACTACTTGAATTTTCCGTAAGATAGCAAAGATATGAAATTTTAATAAAAAATGTTTTTTAGATTAAGTTCAAAATGTGATGAGAGGATGATGAGGATGAAACAAATCGCAAGGATAATTATTTTTTTTCTTTTGATAACAACCATGATTGTACCACCGAATACAAGTTATGCTATAGGTGAATTCACTTTGCCACCACGAACAGTTAACTATGATTCTGCGACATCTGGCGGAACGTTGACTTTTGAATTTCAAGTCAGTCCAATTTATTATGACAATGTGGTGTACTGGGTAGTCACTCCCGACACAGTTACATTAAATGCAGCAGAAATTCAAGCAGAATCTTCTGGAAGCACTTATCCTGGAGGTAGTATTGGGTATACCACTTCATTGCAAAAAGCTACTGAAAATGACATAAGCTCTGGGAGAAGCTATAAACTTCACTATGTAATTTCTAACTATGGTTCACTGCTACCTGCGTCACAAGGAGAACTATCATTTGACGCTATGTCTTTTGTAAATGAAACTCCAGTGCACAATCCTAGTGGAACAGGCGATTTTAGTATAGATGTAAGTGCCGATACACAAGGAACGATTTATGCTGCGTTATATCTACTAGGCTCATCTCCTACAAAAGATGATATTATAGATAGTCAAGGAACTGCATTGGCTTATGATTACAAGATTATCACAACACCAGAGGAAAAAGTGACATTAGATTTTACTTATAGTGGGTTAATGCTGAACCACGAATACTCAGTTTATATTGTAAGAATGGATTCAAATGGAAACTATTACTTTTCTGATTCGCCATCGGTTTCTCCATTACAATTACCAAAGGTTGAATTTACAAATGCAGTATATAGCAACGATACATTATCAGATTTAACAGACGATTACATTAGCATTATTTTTGATGAAGCGCTGACAAACCCTGGAAATATCGATGATTATTTTATTCAAGTAGGCACAGGTCAAGGAGAACAGTTTGAACCTTATAATTTCTCCTTTATTCCAGGAATCGACTACACGTTTAAAAGTTATGATCCAAAAACCTATACAGTTCACTTAGGTGTAACGTCAACAGGATTAGAAAAATTGAAAAGCTTATCATTGAATTCATCTAGTGTTATGCAAGTTAGAGCTAATGCAGTAAGTACTATTAGACCAAGAGTGCCTGACAATGTGTGGGTAGATATTTCTCCATTTGATTTAACAGTTATTAACAGGCAAAATAAATCAAAACTCATAACAGCAGTTTATGATGAGTTTGAGACTCTAGATGTAAATGATGATGGTATCTTACTAGGATTTGATTCATCTGATGTAACTGAAATCGGCAGTACCACAGATTATGAAGTAGCTATAGATACTCATTCTAGCAATGGTTTTGTTTCAGCAGATTCCGTTTTAACAGCAAGTGACTATACCGTAACACCTCAAAATGGTGGTGTAAGATTAAACTTTACAGCAACAGGTTTAACTAAATTGCCAACATCAGGACTATCATTTTGGCGTGTAACTATTGTCAATCCTAATAATTTAACACCGAATGTAGATCCAGATGGTAAAGTGGTTACTTTTTCAAGAAACATTATGCCTTCCCCTCCTCCTAATAGCGGAAATGGTTCTTCTAGCGGTAACTCATCTAATAAAGATGACAAGGATGATAGAAAGCCTATTAAAGCTCCAGTAGTCGAAATTACAACTCCTCAAGTAGAAGAAGAATTTTCTCAACAAATTAGTGACCAAAATGGTACTAATTCTCCAGTATTTACAGATACTGAAAATCACTGGGCAAAATCAGATATAGATTTTGTAATACAAAGAGGTCTTTTTAGCGGAACAGGAGATGGAAAATTCTCTCCAAATATGCCGATGACCAGAGGAATGTTTGTAACCGTTCTAGGAAAGCTAGCAAAAGTAGACTTAACTAGATTTACATCTAGCTCATTTAAAGATGTAAATTCAGATGCTTACTACCTGCCATATATCCAGTGGGCAAATACCTCTGGAATAGTAAATGGAATATCTTCAGAAGAGTTTGCGCCGGATATGGAGATTTCTAGAGAGCAAATGGCAGTTATGCTTCTAAACTATATTAAGGCAATGAATATAGACCTAGCTAAGCTAAATGAAGAAAATCAATTTTCTGATACAGATGAAATGAGCATATGGGCAAAAGAAGCTGTAAAGGCTATCCAAATGTCAGGCATACTATCAGGAAAACCAGACAATAAATTCGACCCGAAAGGAATAGCAACAAGAGCAGAAGTGAGCTCTATGCTTAGAAGATTTATAGAGCTAATCGAAGGAAGAAACTAAATGTTAAAAAGACTCTATAAAGTAGAGTCTTTTTAACATTTAATAGTTTTTTTCGCTTATTGTTATATATAAACAGCTTTTCATAGTCTGCAAAAACACCGTCAATAATAAGCCTATATTTATATAGTAATATGAGCGAATCTGCTCCGTAGAATAAATCAAGCTAAATCCAATGTAAATAATAGATACTGCCATTTGAAGAGCAAATATTTTCATCCAAATTGCATCTTTATTTTCCGATTTTAATTTTACAAATAGCTTAATACCAACTATCAGAGCAATTATTGCTACAACAGCAATGGCTCCTAGTTCATAGGTCGCAATAGGATAGTTTGCTTCCCATTTCTGATTGGTATAAACTACATGTCTCATCATGCCCATTTTTCTAGTTGAAAAATATTGTACCAAAAAAACAATTGCTAGTATTATTAGCTGTAAAAAGCTGAGAATATGGTTAACGATTTTATTCAATTAAATTCGTCCTTTCAACTAGATATTTTTTATTTTGGTTCAGAAAATAGCTGTACCCATATAAATCTTCCTGGCTGGTACTCCACTATTCCAATACCTATATCCTCATAGTTATCCCTAAGTATGTTGGCCCTATGACCACTAGAATTCATCCAGTCGTCTACTACCTCAGAAGGACTACTCTGTCCTTTGGCTATGTTTTCTCCCATAGAAACTGCAGTATACCCTAAATCTTTAGCTACTGATGAAAAATCTCCATATGTTGGTGAGGTATGGGCAAAATAATTGTCCTCAAACATATCCTTAGCTCTAAACTGAGCTATTTCTTCTAATTTAGTGCTGCTACTTAACTCTTCTAAGCCTAGGCTAGCTCTTTTTTTATTAACAAGCGATATAACCTGATCCTTGTATGAATCTAGTGTGGCATTTACAACTGTACCAGATTGAAATTCTCCATACTCACTAGAAAAATTTAGCTGGGACATACCTGTTTCCTCTACAAATGATTTTTTAGAATTAATAACTACTAGTTTATTGGCTGAATCCCATACGAGCGAAATATCCATGAGAATACACAGCTCTCTTAGCTTGAAATAAGTTCTCCCATCAATGACATAGGCAGTTAGCTTAACTCTATTATTATCTTTGTATAAAGCAAAGCTACTTAATTCTCCTTTAGCTCCAACTAATGTATTTTCAGCTAGTGGTTTAGCTCCTGAATATGATGCTGAGGATTTTATATTTACAGCTTTTTTCTCAGCGTCCCATACCACATCAAACTGCTTTGGACTTTTATTTAAAAGCCATGCCATATCTATTAATTTGACATAGTTATGTCCGCTTATATTATAGGTTTTTAAAGCTATGGATTTACCATCAATATTTAGCTTTGACTCAGTGACTAAAGCTGTAACTGGAGTAGCCCCATAAACATTTCCTGCTATAGGCGCTAAAGCAATCATCAAAATCATAATAACTATAAATAAATTAATTTTTTTCATGTTTTTCTCCTAACTTAATAAACACCCTGTAAAATCGTGATAAACTTAACTCCTATCATATCAGTTTCATCAAAATTTGTTAAGAGATGTCCTTATATTGAAAATATATTGTTGACATTTCGTAACAATTCAATTATTATAACTTTTAATTATTACGCTTTAAATTGGTCCTGTGAGGCCAGAAAGAGGTATGTATGCAAAAACAAGGGATAATTATGCCTACGCATATCTTGAGGGAAGTATGGCTCACATCTAAAAAAGTGAGATACTTCCTTTTTTGATACACAGCTTCGAAGTAGTAATACACAAAGAACAAGGAGGTAAATATGAAAGCAAAGTTAATTTTAGAAAATGGACAGGTATTTGAAGGCAGAGCATTCGGTCATATTGCCACCTGTGTGGGCGAAGTTGTGTTCAACACAGGTATGACAGGCTACCAAGAAATACTTACGGATCCATCTTATTATGGGCAGATGGTTACTATGACTTATCCTCTGATTGGCAACTACGGCATAAATCTCGAAGACAACGAGTCACAAACAGCCAAGGTAAGAGGATTTATCGTAAGAGAAAGATGTGATGACTCAAGCAATTTCAGAGCTGAAATCGAGCTTGATAAATATTTGAAGCAACAAAATATCATCGGTATCGATGGCATAGACACTCGCTCTCTTACAAAAATTCTTAGAAATAGCGGCACTATGAAAGGTATTATAACTGCTGAAGAGTTATCAGCTGAAGATATTCAGAACTACTTTGAAAGCTTTGACAATACCTACGCTGTATACGAGGTATCTGTAAAGGAAAAAGAGATTCTTCCTCCTCTTATTTCTGATATGGACCCTAAGGATATTGTTTCAATTTCAGTAATGGATTTTGGTGTAAAAAGAAATATTCTTACCAATCTTCGAAAAAGAGGCTGTCAAATAACACTCTATCCTGCTGATACTAAGGCAGAAACTCTTCTTTCTGATAACAGTGATTTAGTTTTTCTTACAAATGGGCCTGGTGACCCTGAGGATTTAACTGAAATAGTTAATGAAGTCAAAAAAATCATAGGCAAAAAACCAGTAGCTGGTATCTGTCTAGGTCATCAGCTTATCGCTCTTGCGATGGGCGGAAGTACTGAAAAGCTAAAATTCGGCCATAGAGGCTGCAACCATCCTGTGAAGGATATCAGAAAAAATAAGGTGTATATTACATCCCAAAATCATGGATATCACGTTTCTAAACTTCCTGAGGATTTTGAGATAACACATATCAGCCTTAATGATGAATCTGTAGAAGGCATGAAACACAAAACTCTACCTGTTTTTTCCGTGCAGTTTCACCCAGAAGCTTCACCTGGTCCAGTAGAGAGCAGTTATCTCTTTGATGAATTCATTGAGCTTGCAAAAATAAAATTGTAAAAGTAGGAGGAAGACTATGCCCATAAATAAATCCATTAAAAAAGTACTTGTTATCGGCTCTGGCCCTATTGTAATCGGTCAAGCAGCAGAATTTGATTATTCTGGAACTCAAGCCTGCCAAGCTTTAAAGGAAGAGGGAATAGAGGTAGTATTAATCAATTCAAACCCTGCAACCATAATGACAGATGCTGAAGCTGCAGATAAAATATATATTGAGCCTATCACCTTAGATTATGTGAAGAAAATAATCGAATTAGAAAAACCTGACAGTCTGCTTCCCGGAATGGGCGGACAAACAGCTCTGAATATGGCACTTGAGCTTCATGATCAAGGTATACTAGATAGCTACAACATAAAAATTATTGGAACTAGCATAGATGGTATAAAGCAAGGCGAAGACAGATATCTTTTTAAAGAGCTCATGAATCGCATAGGCGAGCCTATGATTCAGTCAGAAATATTTACAGAGCTAGAAGCTGGTATCACCTATGCTAGTCAAATAGGCTACCCTGTGATAGTAAGACCTGCATATACGCTTGGCGGAACTGGGGGAGGAATAGCTGAAACTGAAGACCAGCTAAGATTAATTATGAAATCAGGACTTTCTTACAGCCCTGTAGGTCAGGTTCTTATAGAAAAAAGTATAAAGGGCTGGAAAGAAATAGAGTACGAGGTAATGAGAGATGCTAACGGAAATAAAATTTCTGTATGTAATATGGAAAACTTTGATCCTGTAGGTATTCACACTGGGGATAGCATAGTAGTCGCTCCTAGTCAAACTCTCTCAGACAAAGATTACCAAATGCTTAGAACCTCATCACTTAAAATAATAGAAGCTATAGGCATAGAGGGTGGCTGTAATGTCCAGTTTGCCCTTAACCCAGACAGCTTTGAATATGCTGTAATAGAAATAAATCCTAGAGTGAGCCGTTCATCAGCGCTTGCTTCTAAAGCCACTGGCTATCCTATTGCAAAGGTAGCTGCGAAAATAGCACTTGGATACAGTCTGGATGAAATTAAAAATGCTGTGACTGGAGTAACCTATGCTTGCTTTGAGCCTAGTCTAGATTATGTAGTTGTGAAAATACCAAAATGGCCTTTTGAAAAATTTGCTAAAGGTGAGCGCAGTCTAGGCACCAAGATGATGGCAACTGGAGAAATTATGGCTATAGGCAGTAATTTTGAGGCAGCCTTTTTAAAGGGCATCCGCTCACTAGAGCTAGGTCAATATCATCTAAAGCACAAAAGCTATATGAACCATTCTATCGATGCTCTAAAAGAGCTTGTGATTCATCCAGATGATGAGCGTATTTTTGCACTAGCTGAGCTTATAAGAAGAGAATATAAACTGGATATGATTTCACAGATTACAGGCATTGACCCGTGGTTTTTAAAAAAGCTCCAAAACCTTATAGCTCTAGAAACTCAGCTTGAGAGCTTATCCTTAGAAGACATTGATGAAACTATGCTGAGAATGCTAAAGAAAAAAGGTTTTTCAGATATGGGCATAGCAAAGCTTACAGGCTCAACAGTTGCCTCTGTATATGATAAAAGAATTCAGCTAGGTGTAAAGCCTGTATTTCATATGGCTGATACCTGCGCAGGAGAATTTGAAGCTATCTCCCCATACTATTATTCTAGCTATGAAAGCTACGATGAAGTCAGTGTAAGTGACAACAAAAAAGTAGTAGTTCTCGGCTCTGGTCCTATACGTATAGGCCAAGGTATAGAATTCGACTATGCTTGTGTACACTGTGTGAAGGTCCTTAGAAAAATGGGTATTGAAACCATAATTATAAACAGTAACCCCGAAACGGTGAGCACTGATTTTTCTATAGCGGATAAGCTTTATTTCGAACCTCTAAGCGAAGAGGATGTACTAAGCGTCATAGATAAAGAAAAGCCTGATGGAGTAATCCTGCAATTTGGAGGACAAACTGCTATTAAGCTGGCGGATTTTATAAGTTCAAAAGGCATACCTATATATGGAACCAGCGCTTCTCAAATAGATCTTTCAGAGGACAGAGAAAAATTCGATGAGTTTTTAGAAAGCCTTGATATCAAGCGTCCTAAAGGAAAGGCAATATTTAACCTAGAAGATGGAATTAAAACAGCAAATGAGCTAGGATATCCTCTGCTTGTAAGACCTAGCTACGTGCTAGGAGGTCAGGGTATGAAAATCTGCTATGCTGAGTCTGAGCTTACAGAGTATCTATCAAATGCCTTTAAAAAGGATGATAAAAATCCTGTGCTTATAGACCAGTATATTGTTGGAAAAGAGCTTGAGGTCGATGCCATATGCGATGGAGATTCAGTTCTGCTTCCAGGTATAATGGAGCATATAGAGCGAGCTGGCATACACTCAGGAGACAGCATGACTGTTTATCCCCCTCAAAATGTGAGCTCTCATATAATAGAGCAAATCACAGAGGTGACTCGTAAAATAGCTCTTGCTTTAAATGTCAAAGGCCTAATAAACATCCAGTATATAGCTTATGAAGAACAGCTCTATGTAATAGAAGTAAACCCTAGAGCTTCAAGAACTGTACCATATATATCAAAGGTTAGTAACGTCCCTATTGTCGAGCTTGCAACACGTGTATCGATGGGTGAAAGACTTTTAGATTTAGGCTACGGCGAAGGGTTATATAAATTGCCGCAAATTATAGCTGTAAAAGTTCCAGTTTTTTCTACTCACAAGCTTCCAGATGTGGAGATTTCTCTAGGGCCTGAAATGAAATCCACAGGAGAGGTTCTTGGAATAGGAAAAACCTATGCGGAAGCTCTTTATAAAGGATTTATAGCAGCAAAAAATGCTCCATCAAAACCAAACCCAACTCTACTTCTTACACTAAATGATCAGGAAAAGCTTCTGCTAAAAAAAGAAGACTGCCCTTCTCAGTTTAATTATTTAGCTACTGAAGGCACCTGTAAGATACTAAGAGAATTAGGCATACCTGCTAAGCTAGTAAAAAAACTAGGCTCTGGTCAGCCTGATGTAATGGACATGATTATAGCAGGAGAAATCGACCTCATAGTCAATGCTCCTACTCTAGGCGATGACTCAAGCAGAGATGGTTTTCTAATGAGACGTGCCGCTATAGAAAGAAATATCCCTGTGTATACGTCTATGGATACCTTCAGAGCTTGGAGCTATGCCCAACAAAGCATTTCTGGCGCTGATGTTACAGATATATACGATTTAAAAAAATATAGCTAAAAATAATAAAAATCTACTCATAAATACAAGCAAATTTCTTCTGTAACATAAATATTAGTTTATTATCAAAAAAGACTCAGCTAGATTCAAGTTTTAGAATCTTTCTGAGTCTATATTTTATTTGAAATATTAGTCCGCATAGTTAAGTCCTGAGAAAACCTCAGCTGCAGGAAGATTTAATTCTCTAATCGTATCAAAGCCATCTACTGCAACCCATCCCTCTTGTCCATCTGTTGTTTGAATCATACACCATTCATGGTTATCTGTGTAAGAAATAATAACCTCTTCATCTGGCAATAGTTTTAGCACTTTTGTTTCGTCTTCTGGAGATTTCTGAAGCTCTATTTCTTTAAGAACTGTAACCTTTGCATCCATTTCATAAAGAGTTTTTTTCTTATTTAGAAGATAGTGGTGCTTTGAAAGTCCATATTCATCTTCATAAAACCAAGTATGTAATATTTCCCCTCTAGTTTTGGTAATTACCTTTCCCATTCCCTCTATCTTCATATCTCCGACCATGCCCTCGCCGTACTGATGCATAGGTCCATAAAAACCTGATATATATCCTATATTTATAATTTTCTCTCCATTATAATAGTAGAATCTAGTCGCCTCGTCATTGCTTGGTCCATACTCGCTGATTGCAATCTCCTTGATACCATCTTTGTAATCTATGTCCACTATATTAAAGTCTGGCTCTATATTATTACCTCTTACATCTATCTTTGCATCACCTATCTCTAGACTATACTTATAGGTTTCGGAGCTTTTTAGAGTCAAGATTATTTTTTCATCGACTTTGTCTTCATTTAAATCCGCATATTTTACTATCTGACTGTCCATATGAACTTCTTGTTCTTCTTGGCTATCTGGGCGTAGCTTGGTGCTTACATCATCTTTGTTTATAGGCGTACACGATATCACCCCAAGACTTATAAAAAATACAGCGATTATTGCAATCAGATTTTTATACACCAAGCTCACCTCCTTCTTAAATTTATATCAAGACATCAATCTTAGCCCATTTGCCTTCTATATCCTTTACTTCTTTAGAAAAATTTAGGTTTAGTGGGGTTTTAAAAAGTGGCCCATCGTAAACTACAGTATGGTACTCTCCGTTTTCTCCACATACGTCAGCCCCTGTTTTTTCGATTTCTTCAAGTAGTTCATGACTGAGGTCTCTTCCTAAAAATTCTGGGCTCATCATAGTTTTATTTACTACTACTATCCTTGCTTTGAATCCAAGGTCTATAAATTCCTTCACCAGTTTTTCCCTATCTTCCTGCCATAGTGGAAGAACTGCTGTCATCTGAGCTTTTTCACAAACTGTCTCTTCCCATTTTCTATGTTCATCTAAATCAATGTCTCCAAATATTCCGTACTTTATGTCTTGGCTTTTAAACGCTTCTAAATTTCTTACAAATACAGCCTCATAATCTTCAAATTTAGCTCGCCCTATTGTAGATTCTAGGTCTAATGCATTAACTTGAGCCTTTATTATATCTTCATTTAATCTATGTGCAGAGCTGACATCATTTTCTATACTAAACATAGTAAAAAGCATCTTTGGCTTATAGCCTTGATTCATGGCTCTATAAAGAGCTAAGCAAGAATCCTTTCCTCCGCTCCACGACACAAAACAATTTTTATTCATAATATCACTCTTTTCTTATCTATGCATTTATGACAATAAAACATCTCACCCATTAATGTCACAACATATTTCTCTACATTAATAATACTCGAAAAATGGTTTTTAATACAACTATTAATAAAGTGTACATTCTATTTTAATCAATTTGATGATTTATGCAGATGCCTGAAATATAAACCACTCATCTTTTACTAAAAATTGAAATACTCCTCCATGCTTTTCAACTATATGAGCCATTGCTTTTGTCCCAAGTCCATGGCCTTCGTGTTTTGATACAGGCAAGCCTTGATAAAAGTTCGGGGAAGAATGATAAGTGTTTCGAATATCAATACACAGCTTATTGTTTTTAGAATACATACGTAGCTTTATATAGCGATTACTTACATCCTCTATATTCTCGCAGGCATGCACAGCATTTTCAAGTGCATTCGATATTAAAGAACAAAGCTCAGTATCACTAAAAGTAAGCGTGTCAGGTAGCTTTGCCTCTATAGAAAGCTGAATCTGTGATTGCTTTGCTTTAGTGTCATAGGAGGACAAAATCAAATTGACTGTTTCATTATCACAAAAACGTATGGGGGTAATTGCATCCATATCTGACTGAGCAGTTTTTAGATATGCCTGTATTTTCTCTAAAGAACCTTTTGATGCAAGCCCTTGTAAAAGATTAAAATGATGTCGCATATCGTGTCTATATGTAGCTGCATTTTGCTGAATCTGCTTAAGAGATGCAAATTCTGTCTGCGCCTGTTTAAACTGGATTTCTAGCATTTCCCTTTCTCGTTCTGTCTTTGCTTGCTTTAAAATTTCGTCATAGTAAATTAGTACAAACATAAAATAAAATGCTGAGGTAATAAATGGCATGAAATGCATAGTCGAACGTGTTTCACTATAAATATAATTAAGATTAAATGTCGCAAAATAGTCAAATATATAATAAAAAGCTGGCATAGAACCAAAAAGTAAACACGATTTAGTCGAACGATTCATAAGATGACGAACGGATTTTGCTACATATTTTTCTAATAAATAGTACATAACTATCGTAGTAACAATATACCCTATATGGTCCATAGAAGCATTTTCAAAATTTTTACCAATAACAGCTCCAATCCAACGTGGCGGTTGGCAGCACAAAAAAGATAGAAACATATTGGTCAGAGATATAAGCCAAGGTTTTTTTAGATAAATTACAATAAAAACTACAACTGGTAGATGTGAAATTATAGGGTATATCTTTAAAATCATTTCCATTCCCAAGATTTTTAAGCCTATAATTTGAAAAAGAAATAAAGCTACTGTAAAACTCCCAAACACTAGATAATTTTTTCGTGTACGAGGCATTCCTGCAAAGTTCACAGCAACAGCGCTTCCGAAAAGTAGAGCTATAAAATAGCGAGAGAACTGAATAAAAGTTTCTATCATATTTTTATTCTCCCTCCATTTGGTAATTTAGATACTGCTGCTTCATATCTTTTGCTTTACCTTGTGCTACAGGTATTGTTTCATGGTTTTGTAAAGTCACCTTAGTATTTTCAATTGTATCCACATACTGCATGTTTACAATATATGACCTATGAGTCTTCATAAAGCAAGAAAATTCCATGAGCTTATCGCAAGCCGCTGAAAAAGATTCTGTGCATTCTATTATTTTACCTGAACTTAAATGATATAACACGTTTCTGCCTATTACTTCAGCAAAAACTAAGCTAGAAATCAATATCTTTTGGATGCCTTCATTGCTCTTAACAATAATCATATCCTCTTCATTTTTTATATTAATATGATCTAAAACATCATCAAATGTAAAAAACAACTTTTCTTTTGATACTGGCTTTAGCACATAATTTACTGCTTTTACCAAATAGCTGTCTAAAGCAAATTCTGGAGACGATGTGAAAAATATTATAGGTGCAATTTTATCAAATCTGCGTATTTCCTTTGCTACATCAATTCCCATAAGTCCTGGCATGATGATATCCAAACAATATATATCAAAGACTTTACCTTTCTCAAGCGCTGAAATTAGCTCAAATCCATTTGAAAAAGCTGTGTATTCACAGCTAATATTTTTTGATACTATGTATAAATTTATAAGCTGAATCATATTAGACAGCTCATCAATATTGTCGTCACATACTGCCATATGTAGCATGTTTATCCTCCATAATTTTTATCATTATTTTTCCAAGGTAAGTTTAACATAAAAATTAAGTTCTAAAAACATGTTTCATGTCGAAAAAAAACTGTTTCATGCATAATACGGTGTATATTAAAAATTTGTGATAATTTATAAATAGCAATATACGCTCCTCAAATTAACGTAATTGAGAATTGTTAATAGATTTCATAAGCATTTTTTATACATAATAATAACTTCTAAAGGAGACTCCCTTTTATGATGCCCACTTTCATTTCTAGCATAGCAATTATTGTATTAGTCGCTCTATGGGCTATATCTGTCCAGCGCAAATTGGTTGTACTCGATGAGAACATCTGCAATGCAATGAATCAAATAGGAGTACAGCTATCAAGTCGCTTCGACGCCTTAATTTCTCTTTTGTTTTTAACAAAAGATTATGCTAGGCACGAAAGCGAAACTCTCATTGAAACCATTACCTCTAGAAGAGCAGTTATCACAGGAAAATCTACTCCTGATGATTTGCTACGACAAGAAAAAATAATTCTAGAAGCTTTATGCAGAATAACTATGATGACAAAAGAATATAAAGAATTAAATAATAATCAGACCTATATTAAAGCTATGGATGCAATACAGGTCTTCGATAATATGATACGCACAAGCAAACTTATTTATAATGACAGTGTTTCTAAGTTAAACAATGAAGTTCGTATATTTCCTACTTCAATAATTGCTATAATACTAGACTTTAGAAAAAGAGAGTATCTGATTGAGCAAACCACATCAAGCAATAAAAAATAATATATCCTAATTCATAATCTAAACTATTATCTATCAATCAAAAAAACTGTACAGTCAAAACGCTGTGCAGTTTTTTGTTTTATAGGTGTTTTCTTTATTCTTGCAAATATAAATCTATCATCGGAATCTCTGAAGGCTTCGCAAAATAATACCCCTGCACTAGTTCAATTCCAATTTCCAAGAGAATATCTAGCCCTTCTTTTGTTTCTACTGACATCACCTCTTTTTATTATTGCTGGTAAAGCACCGTTGATTCTGGAGATTTAAGAGCCTTTCTTTTTATAACTGGAATAGAAAGAATTTCAGCTATAATCTCAACATGATCCTTTATTTCTCTCTTTAGTTTTTCATGTATCACTATGCCATCTATCGAGCCATGGATAGAATCAATGCACTTCATAAGATAATCTCTAGCATCCTCTCCCATATACATTTCATTTTCCAGCCATCTGCTAGGAAGAATATGTGTCAGCGAAACTGGGTGAGATTTATGAAGCACTGCATTTGTTATGGTATCTTCAAAATGGACTCCTCCCATATAAAGTACAGTAGGCGCTTTTTCTTCAGACGCAAACGCATCCATAAGCGCATAGGCTATTACACTCGCCGCCACAGGATTGTTGTAACTTTCAGAGGTGCTTCCTATCTCTATATCTAAAAATGGTAGCTTGCTTTCTTCTATCCACTCACTTTTTCCGTCATACACTATGCCCGACCAGTGAGTTGCTTCTGTTGTCACCTTAAATTCCTCTAGATTTAGTCTTTCTCTATGATGCTCTAAAGCTCTAGCTAAATTTGTAGATGGTACAGGATTACTACGACTATATCTAGCAGATGCCAAATCTCCAACTGTATGAATGCACAGCACTTTATCAGGAGCATTTTGACCACCATGCCAATTTACCATCGCAGCTATATCAAAGTCTTCAAAGTATTCATTTATAAGTGGCAGGTAACTGCTATAGTCTGCGCAGATAACTACTTTAGTCTTTACGAAATAGAATTCATTTGAAGCTTCATCTATATATTTTAAAACCTTATATCCATCTACCTCTATGTCTGTTTCTGTCAGTTCAAAAGTTTCCATAATTTTTCCTAATACTTTCGGCGCTACCTCATCTTTACTTTCATCTATACAAAAGAAATACACTGCTTTTTTTGAAGCCATAACCTAAGTCCCCCTTCTATTGAACCTCTCATGACTGAGTCACGAGTGTACGGTCACTATTTATCAAAATCCAGCTCAGTAGTTTCATTAATACATTTAATATAGTTTTCAGGGTCAGTATCCCCTTCAGTGCTAAAAAATAGCACTGAGGAATCTTCATTTATCTCAAGCATTTTTTTAATTTCATCTAGCTCTTTATATTTGCTAATAAGGCTAAGCAGTCCTACTCCTACAGCCCCAGATTCCCCAGAGATAATCATTTCATCCCCATCCATAGGATGAGCTAAAGCTTTCATCCCTTCCACTGTTACATAATCTGGGCACGACACATAAGCATGGGCAAAATCTCTAAGTATCTGCCAAGTTACAGTATTCGGCTCTCCACAAGCAAGCCCAGCCATTATAGTGCTTAAATCTCCACCTACATTTACAGGCTCTCCAGTTGCTTTTTCTGCTGATTTATATATACAGTCTGCGGCATCTGGCTCTACAATAATGGCTTTTGGAAGCTTAGCTTCGTATTTATTTGCAAAATAACCTAGTACAGCTCCAGCCATTGAGCCAACTCCTGCCTGTAAAAATATATGGGTAGGTACAGGAAGGTTTTTATCTAGTATCTGCTCATTTGCTTCATAAGCCATCGTCGTATACCCTTGAGTAATCCAATTTGGTATTTCTTCATAGCCTTCAAAAGCTGTATCTTGGACAAATATCCAGCCGTTTTCATCTGCCATCTTACATGCAAGCCTAACTGCATCATCGTAATTAAACTCAGTTATACTGGCATCTGAACCATGAGAAAGTATGGCGTCTAGTCTGAACTTTGAGGACCCCTTTGGCATATATACTACTGACTTACACCCTAGCATCTGAGCTGTCCACGCTACAGCTCGTCCATGATTACCATCAGTTGCAGTTACAAATACTAGGTCAGCTATTTTAGCTTTCACTTCCTCTGATTTAAAGTAATTAAAATCAGCTTCATCTATAGAAACTCCTAATCTATCGCAAAGCACTCTAGCCATAGCATAAGTTGCTCCCAATGCCTTGAATGCATTCATAGAAAATCTCTTAGATTCATCCTTTACATATATATTCTTAACTCCTAATTCTTTAGCTAGCTTATCAAGAACTACTAAAGGCGTAGGTTCATAGCCAGTAAGTGAGCTATGAAGCCTTCTGACTGGTTTTGTAGCTTCATCATTTAAAAATGCTGGATAATCCTTAGTTTTTGGCGATGCACTTACAGCTTTAATCCCTTTTACTGACAATTTCAATCAAATCTCCTCCAGTTATACAGTAGTTTATTAATCTATATCCAATATGCCTTCTATATTGCTAATAAATATATCCACTAGTTCTGGATCAAAATGCTTTCCTTTTTGATTTCTTATATAGTCTAGGGCTTCTTCAGTGGAAAAAGCATCCTTGTACACCCTTTTGTGAGTCATAGCATCAAATACATCTATAATCGAAAGCATCCTAGCCTCTAAAAGAATTTCCTCTTGCTTAAGCCCATTTGGATACCCTGAGCCGTCGTATTTTTCGTGGTGATTCAGTGCTAAATTTGCTGATATTTTAAGCATATCTAAATCAGATTTTTCAAAGATTTTATAGCCTACACTAGGATGAGTTTTAATAATTTCAAACTCCTCTTCAGTTAATTTTCCAGGTTTTTTTAGGATACTATCTGGTATAGCAATCTTGCCTATATCGTGCATCATGCTTGCCATTTTTAGAATTTCAGCTTCAGAGTGTGAGAAATTTAGAAGCAAAGCAAAATTGTACATCATTTCTGATATCCTTTTTACATGTCCTGAAGTCTCTTCAAAATGATTTTCAACCACTTCTCCAAAGGTTATTATTATTTCTTTTTGAGTATTTACTATTGTGTTGTTGAGAATATAGTTATCAAGCGCTACAGAGTAATTAGTCAAAAACAAATGAATCAAATCAAAATCATAGATATCATTATTGCCTTCTATATAGATGTAGTTATTAAAGCTGTTTTTAGCATTATTTTTTATTATAAAGCCTGAGTCTACAAATATAATTTTTTCATCAGGCGTATCACTGTATTTGATTTTATCGACCACTTCTTTAAGCTCTGATACTAAGTCTATATCTTTTCCTATATAGCTTTTAAACTTTCCAGTTGCCGCTACAATTGTAGCTTTTTTATTTTTTTCTATAGTTACAAAGCCGCCTTCTTTATCTACATCATCTCTTATATATACCATCTCAGGATTGCTCTTTTGAAAATTGGAAAGCTGGACTAAAATACTGGTTAAAAATTCATTTAGGCTATTGTGCTCAAATAAGTTTGCACTTGTCTTAATTATTTTCTTCAGTCCATTTTTATGGGTGTTGATTTGGTATAAATCTCTATAGTTTCTAAGAGCTGAATATAGAGTGGTGTAAAGCCTTTTTGCTGTCATCTCTGTTTTAAGCCTATAGTCATTTATGTCATAATCTCTTATGACAGTTTCTTCTGGAGCTTGTCCTGGCTGTCCAGTTCTAAGTACTATTCTAGTCATCTTGTTATCTAGTCTTCCTCTTAGTACCTCCACTACATTAAGTCCAGAATGATTGTCCTCCATGACTACATCTAGAAAAAGTACAGCTGTATCTGGATTTTCCTCTAAAGCCCTTATGGTCTCTTCTCCAGTGTAAGTATCTATAAATTCCAGACCTTTTCCTTCAAATTCAAAATCCTTGAGCATCATTTTTGTTATGACATGAATTTCATCATAATCATCAGCAATCATTATTTTATAGTTTTCTTTGGTTTTTAGCTTTGGCTTTGAATCTTCTGATAAAAAATCCAACTTGATGTTGTCTAAATTCAGCTTTTTCTTCATACTCTCACAGTCCTTCATCTTTTGATTTCTATAATAAATTCTGTCCCCATATCAATCTCACTTTTGCAGCTTATCCTTCCATTTAGTTTTGCAGTTACAAGGTTATATACTATATTCATCCCTAGTCCACTGCCGCCCTTGCCTCTATTTGTAGTATAAAAAGGTTCAAAAACCCGCTTTTTGACTTCTTCATTCATACCTAAGCCATTGTCTTTATAGTTTATGATGAGATTTTCACCCTCTGGCACTACTGATATATTTATCTGCCCAGACTTCATATTCCTAAACCCATGAATCAAGGAATTCATGATAAGGTTTGTAAATACTTGAGAAATTGCTCCTGAATAGTTGTTGATAACTAAATCATCAGGACAATCGATTTTAAAGTCTACATTTTTATTTTTATATTCGTGTTTTAAGCTGAGCAGTATAGAATCTATATATTCCCTAAAATTAAACCTGCTTTTTTCTTCTATAGATTGGTTTACTGCTATTTCCTTAAAGCTTTTTACTAGCTCTGCCGCTCTATATAAATTGGAATTTAAAATAGCTGTAGTCTCATCTATCGATTCAATATAAGAAACTAATCCAGATTTCGAAATACTTCCCTCAAGTAGCTCTTTTTTAAAGCTTTCATTATTTGCTTCCATAAGCGAAGATGCAGATACTGCTACTCCAAGAGGAGTATTGATTTCGTGGGCTACACCAGATACTAGCTCTCCCAGTGAGGCTAGTCTTTCCTTTTCCATCAGCTCTTCCATCACTGCCTTTAAATTTTCAGTTTTTTCGTCTATGATTAAATTCATTCTTTGAGTTTCTGTTTTATGAAGCTCTTCTATTTCATTTTGCTTTTCAACTAGCTTTCCTATATAACTCTTTATATTGTCTACCATTAGATTAAAGCCCTTAATCATTTCATGTACTTCTTTAATATGTCCTCTTTTTTGTTTTATCTCTACATCCCAGTTACCAGAGGTTATTTCATTATATCCACTCGCTACCATCAAAAGAGGCTGAGTAACTTTATTTAGAATATAAATCCCTGCTATAGTTCCAAGAATAAGCATAATCATTATCATAGCAAGGCTTAAATTATATCTAGACTGAATAGAACCCATTAAATCATTCTCAGGGATTACTACTGCTATTCTCCATCTAAGTCCGTTAGGATTTTCTAGCTTTGATACCATTACAAAATTATTGCTATTCTCAATTTCTATTCTATGAACTTTTTTATATTCCAAATCTCTAGCTCTTAGTAAAGCTTCAGTCGATTTTATAAGTGGATTTTTACTGTCTTTTACTTTTAAGAGCTCACCTTTAAAATTCTTTGAATCTGTAATTACTACATTGTTATGATTTTCAGATTGAGCCACTATCTCAAGTTCATCGTTTACTATAAATACTACTCCGTTGTCTTTTATTTTGTTTTTTTGGAGAAAATCATTAATTCCATTTAATTTTACATCTATTTCAAAAACTCCTCTAAATTCTCCACTATTTCCAAATACAGGAACAGATACCGAGGTAGTCGCTTCCATTTTTTCATCTTGATTTATGTAAATATTCGACCAACTACTTGCAATATTTTTTCTTACCGGTTCATACCAGGGTCTAATTCTAGGATCGTAGCCTTCTATAGAACTTATAATGTTTGAATTTATGCTATCTCCTTCATATATATTGAGTAGTCCACCTGTTCTGCTATCCTTAAGCATAAGACTAAAATCTTTGCCTTCTCCATTATCTCTTATGCCTATATAGTTCCCATTTTCGTCTCCATAGCTTATTACGCTGATTTGTGGGATTTTTGCTTTAAGGCTCTTCATCAGACTTTTCTGATAATTTTCTATATCAGATAAATCCTCACCTAGAAACATTTTTTCGTTTGTTATAGTATAGCCTATTATCTCTGCCATGATAAGTGGCTGTGAAAGTATTGCATTTAGCTCATTCTGGGTATTATTAGTAAGAGCTTCTACTATTTTACTGCCTTGCTCTTTTGCAAGAAATTCATAATCTGCCCTATATCTCATAATAGAAATTACAAAGGTTGCTATGAGCACAATTATAAGTGGCAAAGTTACAGCTAATCTAAGAGAAATAAATCGATTTCTCATGAAGCCCTCCTTTATTACATAGGATTTATTAACAATTTTTTAGTTTTTTATACCTATTACTTATCATACTAGAAATTCATTATAAAATACAAGCCATTCAATACTTCAAAGTAAAGAAAATTAAGATATTTTACTTTATTGATAATAATTATTAGTGCTTCTATATTACTTAATAAAAGAGTATAATTTAAGAGATTCTAAAAATTAGGAGATGATACAATGTTTTTCAAAAAAGATAAAACAGTTGAAACAGTTATAAATACTGCTGATAAAGAAATCCAAGAAAAGCTTCAGGCTGAAAACGAGTTATTAAAATCATACATCAATCAAATCTATAGCCGTATGGGAGAAATAATAGAAAGTCACAATCATGTGAATAGCCAGCATTCAGATTTAGCTTCACTTGCTGAAAATATCAAAGACATAATGGAAAATGTAAAGGATTTATCACAAAATACTAATGATTTATCACTAGAGCTTTCTACTAGAAGCGACAAATTAAATAGCATATCTCAGACTTCTGTAGAAAAATCTGTTGAAGGCAATAAAGCTGTTGAGGACTTACTTTCTATGATGGATTCTCTTAAAGCTCAAGCAAAAGAATCCTCTTCATCTATGAACAGCCTCGGTGAGCGTTCTAAGCAGATTACTGATATAGTAGAGACTATAACAGATATTGCTAACCAAACTAATCTGCTCGCTCTTAATGCAGCAATAGAAGCAGCTAGAGCTGGAGAGCACGGTAGAGGATTTGCTATAGTTGCAGATGAAGTAAGAAAACTCGCTGAAAATACTACAAAAAGCACTAGCACCATTCAAGATTTAGTTATGAACATTCAAAACGAAATAGAAACAGCCTCAAAAAATAACGAGAGAAACAATTCTGCTATAGAAAAAGGTATAGAAATGAGTGAGGTTGTAAAAGAAAAGATAAAAGAAATTGTCAATGGATTTGATGAGGTTCAAAAGGAAGTAAAAATTGTAACAGACACTATAATTACTCAAAGAGACTATATAAGCAGTATTTTTGAGCAAACTCGAGTTTCAGATGATATTCTGCTAGAAATCCATAATAAATTAATAAACCATGTAGAAAGAGCTAGCAAAGTCGATACTAACCTAGAAGAAGCACTTACAAAATTAAAAAATCTTTTATAAAAAAATACCAATATGGATATGGGAGAGTTATAGATAGTTTAAATGTGGGTATACAGTCATAAATAGCTTTGTCATGAAATAAACAATATAGAATGACAGAGACAAACAGGGGGGAATTTTATGAGACTGGATTTATCTAAAAAAATTGCTTTATCAGTAGCTATATTAATAATTATAGTAGCTTCAGGACTTGGGATTTCGTCTTTTAAACTTAGCTCGGATTCACTTACTTCACAAGCAGAAAAATCACTAGTTGACACAACAGATATAAATTCAATAAGAATAAAAGATGCAGTAGCTGCTAGAATCAATCTCTTACAAGAGCTTGCAAATCGAGCAAGAACTCAAACAATGGATATAAGCATCCAACGTGAATCATTAAAAAGTGACATTGAAAGATTAGGCTATTTGGATTTTGCTGTAGTTACGCCAGATGGCACAGCTACATATATTTTAGGTGAAAATACTGCTGATTTGAGCGATAGAGATTATGTAAAAAAAGCTCTTTCAGGTGAGGCCAATCTATCAGATGTAATTATCAGTAAAGTTACAGGAGAAGCCGTGCTTATGTACGCTGTTCCTATTAAAGTCGAAGACAAAATAGTTGGAGCTTTGCTTGGTAGAAGAGATGGTAATGCTTTAAGCGAGCTTACTGATACAATGGGCTTCGGCGAAAACGGCTATGCTTATATTATGAATACTGACGGAACTACTGTAGCTCATCCAAATCGAGAAAATGTAATGAATCAAGTCAATCCAATAGAAGCAGCTAAGGAAAATAAAGCATTTTCATCTTTAGCAGAGCTTCTCACTAAAGTGCTTGAAGATAGTCATGGAATAGGAACCTATGAGTACAACGGAAAAACCTGGTACTCTGCTTATGATGCTATTGACGGAACAAACTGGATTTTGATTCAAAATGCAGATAAAGCTGAGGTTTTAGAAGGTCTTTCTGCTCTCACCAAGCTTATTCTAATCACAACATTTTTTTGCTTATTGCTAGGAGTAGTTTTCGCTTTTCTTCTTGGAAAATCTATTGCTAGGCCGATAAAAGGATTGTCTGAGGATATACTAAAAATCTCAAACTACGATTTATCAATTAACGATACTAGTAATATAAATAAATATATTAAAAATACAGATGAGGTAGGAATAATAGCAAGCTCGCTTTCAGAAATGCAGAAAAATTTAATAGAATTAATACAAAATATAAATGAAAGTGCACAAAATGTTGCGTCTTCATCAGAAGAGCTAACCGCCACAAGTCAGCAATCTGCAACTGCCGCAGAAGAGGTTGCTAGAACTATAGAGGAGATTGCGAACGGTGCAAGCGACCAAGCTAGCGAAACAGAAAAAGGCGCTTACAATGTAGATGAACTTGGCAATCTCATAAACAGTGATATATCTCTAATAGAGAATTTGAATCAATCTGCCCAAACTGTAGAAGCTCTTAAGAATCAAGGATTTGAAGTTCTGTCAGAGCTTACTGAAAAAACCAACTCAGTATCTATATCTGCTAAAGAAATACAAGAGGTCATCAACACCACGAATACAAATGCTCAGAGTATATCAGCTGCAAGTGAGATGATTCAAAACATTGCAGATCAAACTAATCTACTCGCTCTTAACGCTGCTATTGAAGCTGCAAGAGCTGGAGAAGCCGGAAGAGGCTTTGCAGTAGTAGTTGCTGATGAAATAAGAAAATTAGCAGAGCAATCTACTAACTTTACTTCTGAGATTTCTAACATAATAAATTCTCTTACAAGCCAAACGGATTTTGCCGTATCAAAAATTCAAGAAGTCGGTCACATAGTTGATATGCAAAATGAAAGTCTTCAAAAAACCAATACTCAATTTGATGGCATAGCAAAAGCAATAGACAATGTCAAAACTATAGTTGACCATCTCAATAAATCAAGTGCCACAATGAATGTGAAAAAAGACCAGATAATTGCAATCATTGAAAATTTATCTGCAATATCTGAGGAAAATGCTGCATCAACTCAGGAAGCCTCTGCCTCTGTAGAAGAACAAACCGCTGCTATGGAGCAGATTGCTGATGCTAGCGAATCTTTAGCAAAGCTTGCTCAGCAGATGCAAGAAAGTATCTCTATATTTAAATATTAAAACCTTATATTTAAATGTTGGTTCTCAATCAAACCCCAAAATTCCTAAATAGGATTCGGGGTTTTTCTTTATCCATTTTAACAATATTTTTAATTCCTACTTGACAGGTATAGTATAGGTCGTTTATGATAGAAAAAAGTTCGAAAGGAGATTGGATATGAAAGCTCAAAATTTAGTTTCACAAATTAATGCTTTTGCATGTTGCTGTTGTCAAGAGATTACTAAAAAACTTGATAATAGCTTTTTGTGGTGCTAAAATAAGACTTTCCCTAACAATCTACTTATAATAACTTTATTATAATTACGGGCAGTCCTAAGTGGACCTGTCCGTTTTTTTATGCAAAAAAACAAGTAATTTGTTTCTTTTCTGGCCAGAAGAACATTGCTTTAGAATATTTCTGAAGCAAAATCTTGTTTATTAAAAATCAAAATATCATAAATAACAATAAAAATTGGAGGAATTTAAATGAAATCGAATAAATTACCATTAATAATTATCTTAATTGCTGTGGCTTTAGGCTCAATCATGTTTTTTAGTACTAAGGATAAGTCATCAACTGCTAGTGAACCTGCTGAAGTTATAAAGGTTGGTATGAGTGGGTCTTACAAACCTTATACCTATTTGGATGAAAAAGGTGAATTAACAGGCTTTGATGTGGATGTTTGGAAAGAAATCGGAAAAAGAACTGGACATGAAATTGAATTTGTAACAAGCGATTTTAGCGGACTATTTGGAATGCTTGACTCAGCAAAGCTAGACACTATAGCTAATCAAATAACTGTTACACCAGAACGCGAACAAAAATATCTTTTCACTCGTCCTTATGTGTACTATGGAGCTCAACTCATTAGTAAGGATGATAGAAACGACATCGTAGACCTTGAGTCATTAAAAGGCAAAAAAGTTGCAGTGGGTCTAGGAACAAATTACGAAACTATAATTAGAGATTTTGACAAAAACTCTGAGATAGAAATCATTACCTATGACAGCGGTTCAGGTTCATACCAAGATGTTGCCATCGGTCGTGTTGATGCAGCTATGAATGATAGATTGGCTCTTCAATCTGTAATTAACGAATCGGGGCTTCCATTAAAGCTTGCTGGTCCGCCTATCAACGAAATGCAAAATGCCTTTCCTTTTCTTAATAATGAGGAAAACAAAGAATTAGTTGCTCAAATAGACAGTGCAATTGATAGTATGTACGAAGATGGAACTATAAAAGAAATATCTATGAAATATTTTGACATGGATATCACTGAGAAGGTGCTTAATTAATGAACTTTGATTTTAATATACTTTTAAAAGCTTTAGTAGAGCTTCTTTCTGCTCTTCCTATAACACTTTCAGTTGGCTTGCTTGCCATGCTAATTGGACTAGGCTTTGGAATATTCATAGGCATAGTAAGATATTTTAAGCTACCAGGTATAGATTTGATTTTAAGAGGGTATGTATCATTTTTTAGAGGCACTCCGCTGATGATTCAGCTTTTCCTGTTTTTCTTCGGGCTGCCTCAGCTCTTTCCTTCACTAGGAAACATCGGTGCCTTTGAAGCTTCTGTCCTGATTATGTCTATCAACTCTGCTGCATATATAGCAGAGACTACAAGAGCGGCAATATTGTCCGTAGATAAGCTCCAGCAAGATGCTGGACTCTCAGTTGGACTTACACTATGGCAGACTATGCTATACGTCCAGCTACCTCAAGCCCTTAGAGTTGCTATTCCTTCATTTGGAAATACTTTTATCGGAATTATTCAAGGAACTGCACTTACCTTCATGCTGGGTCTTAATGATTTGATGGGACTAGGAAAAATGAAAGCCGCTGTAAACTATAAATTTTTCGAAATATATCTGGCTGTTGGACTTATTTACTGGGCTATCACCTTAATAATAGGCCAAGCAAATAAATATTTAGAAAACCACTATAGCAAAGGGAGGATGGCATAATGCTCAAAATAGAAGCACTAAAAAAATCATATGGCAACAATGTCATAATCTCTGATATGAATTTTGAAATCAAAAAAGGTGAGGTAGTATCCATAATCGGGCCCTCTGGCTCAGGCAAATCTACATTTTTAAAAACTATCAATCAGCTAGTTAAGCCAGATTCAGGCACCATGCACTTTAATGGCTTGATTTATGATATGTCAAACATCGATAGCTCTATTGCCTCTGACCTTAGAAAGCACATCGGCATGGTATTTCAAAATTTCGGTTTGTTTTCTCATCTCACCGCAGCTGATAATATAGCTCTAGGGCTAGAAAAAGCTCATGGCTACAGCAAGAAAGAAGCTCAGAAAAAAGCTTTAGAAATGCTCTTGCTAGTTGGACTAGAGCATAAATCTTCATCTTATCCAAATGAACTATCTGGGGGACAACAGCAAAGAGTAGGGATAGCTAGAGCCCTTTCGTCAAGCCCTGCCCTACTACTTTTTGACGAGCCTACCTCTGCACTAGATCCTGAACTAGTCAGTGAGGTTTTAGCAGTTATAAAGGCTCTTGCAGAGTCTGGTAATACTATGATAATAGTAACTCATGAGATGAGCTTTGCAAAAGAAATATCTGACAGAATAATTTTCATGGACAATGGTCAAATCATTATGAATGACACTCCTGAAAAAGTTTTTTCTGATAATGCTCATCCTAGAGTAAAAGCCTTCACAAGTAGCCTATAGTTTTTTATTGTTAAGAGTAATGAATCCTTTCATGAGAAAAAGTATAAAAAGAAAAGTCGATAAGTAAGGCTGTCTGGTCATAGAAAAAAGAAGAATTGCTAGTATATGCATTCCTACAGATAGCCTTCTTAATACTTTACCCATGCTTTTTGTTTTCTCAAAAAATCTAAGCCCAAGCTCTGCAGCCCCTATTCCAAATAACGAAAGCAGTAAAATGTAGTAGATGGTTTTTAGCCCAACTACCTCTTTGTAATCTATAAGATTTACAGCTCTTATATAATCTCCCTCTGGGTTTCCATAAAACGGCAAAAATATAAAGGCAATAGCGACTAAATCGAGTAGCCCATATATCATTCCTGTGATATTTTCTACATTTTCTTTATTTTCATTTGTTGCAAGCTGTACTAGCTCATCTCCAGAAAGTAAATCATCAATTGATATCTTGAATAAAGCAGAGATGTTTTTTAGCGAATCAATGCTAGGGTAACCCTTGCCACTCTCCCATTTTGAAACAGCTGTCCTAGAAATGTACAGCTGCTCTGCAAGCTGTTCCTGAGTCCAATTATTTTGTTTTCTAAGCTGCTGAAGTTTTTCTCCCAGCTCCATATGACTTCCTCCTAATTTATATTTGAATATATACTCAACAAAAAAGCTTATTATGGCATCGAATATTTCTAAAGGATTTACAATAATATATCACAGTATATGGATTATTTTGTAACAAAAAACCATCAGGCTCTCCTGATGGCAATGTAAACTTCTATACTCCTATGCATTTTGGGGTTTTATAAAGTTTATTGTAGAAAAAATTCCTGCTAAGCAAAGTGCGATAATATAGTAAAATAAAAGCTTGTAATTTCCATGGGCATCTATTAGCATACCAGAAGTTATTACTCCCGTTACTGCGCCTATTCCATATGCTGTAAACACAAGCCCGTAGTTTTGACTATAATGACCTGTTCCGTACATATTCATAGTGGATGCAGGTGCTATAGCAAGCCAGCCTCCAAGGTTAAACCAAAATATTGCAAATCCAATAATATAAACTATAAGGCTACTCTCACCAAATAAGACCATAACAAGAGCTGCTGATATTATCAGTATATATGATAAAAGCATAGCTTTTCTCGGAGATAATCTATCTGTCAGCCATCCAAAAGTAGGTCTTCCCATCCCATTAAATATGGCAAATATAGTCATGAGCATAGTCACTTTTGTTGCAGTGAGTCCCACATATTCAACCCCTATGCTAGTTGTCATTCCTACAAGCATAAGGCCTATGGTCGTCCCTATTATAAAATTTATATAAAGCCCTTTAAAGCTTTTGTCTTTAAGCATTTCCTTCGTCGTATGTCCAGATACCTTTACTGATTTACCCTCTTCTTTAATCTGGGATGAAGCTTCTAGCTCTGGATATTCAAAGAAATACGAAAGAACTGGCAAAAATACTGCAAACCCAGCTCCCAGTATTAAAAATGCCCTAGTTAATCCAACTAGCTCGACTATAGTCCTAGCAAGAGGCGCTGTGATAAGTGGGGATAATCCAAAACCTACAAGCACCAAGCCCACTGCAAAGCCTTTTTTCTCCGGAAACCACCTTGCCACAACCGTCATAGGAACTCCATATGCAATCCCTACTCCTGCTCCACTTATAACTCCATAAGTAAGTGTAAGCACATATATATTAGGTGCAAAGGCAGATAGTATCCAGCCGAGTGCTACTAGTAAGCTTCCAAATATCATTATATTTCTAGGATGAAATCTATCAATAAATCTCCCTGTTACAAACATAAAAAGTGAATAAAAAGCTAATGATGCCATATATGGAAGTCCACTGCTGGTAAAATCTACTTCAAAATAATTCTGTACAGCTAGTCTAAACACACTGTAAGAATAAACTGTTCCAAGCAGCATCATCAAAATAATTCCTAAAATAACATATTTCCATCTTTTACTGTTTGTGCTTTTCTTCAAGTCTAAGCTTATATTTTCTTTCATAAATCTCCTACTTTCTATATTTTTATATTAAAAAAGCCAACAGCAAAGCTCCCTAAAGAACTTTTGCTATTGGCTTACTCTCGACTGATTTAAAAATCTTTCAATTCGTCTTCCAAATTACAAGTTTGCAAGGTAATTATCTATATCTTGATCCACTACGATACCTATGATTTTTTCTCCTGTTTTTGTACTGACATCTGAGTACGTGCTTATTACTTCTACATTGAGAACAGATTTTACTGCTAGTTCTAGTTCCTCTCTAGAGCTTTCAAACAAAGCCGTCCTAACTTTTTTAATTAAATCCACACCTTCCTTAGTCTGTGCAAGATTCTTTTCAGATGTGCTAAGAAACCCCTTGAGTCTTACAATAATTAAATCTTGAAAAATTATGGTTCGTATTTTTTCAGGGCCTCTGCCCATTTGCTCAACTTCAAATTTACTTATTGCTTCGCTTATCTTCGATTCAACTTGTCCTTTTGTCATCAAGCACCCTCCTAAATCAAGCCCTAGGCTTAAGTCTTTTATGAAATCAGTAATCTCTTAAAGAAAGATACATTTTTATATTTTAGCATAGGATTATCCCTTGTATCAACAATATATATTTATTCATATATATATCGAAATTAATCCGTCTAATCTGTAGATTCACATCGAACATTATATTATTTATGGTGATTCACGTTTTGCTATAAATTATAACTGCCTAGAGGTATAATTAAATTATCATCTACTTAAGGAGAACGTAAATGGAAACAGTTTTTGGCCTTGTAATTACCTTTGTCATGCTAATGTTTTCTATATATAAGGGAATATTCATAGGATATCCTCTTCTTATAAGCTTTTTTATATTTGTAATAATATCGCTTCGTAAAGGCTACTCAATAGCAGATATCTCTAAAATGGCTTATGATGGAGGCAAAAAATCCTTTGTCGTATTAAAGATTTTCATTTTAATCGGAGCAATAACTGCAGTATGGATGAGTAGTGGAACAGTTCCCTCAATCGTTTATTATGGAATTAACCTAATGAACCCCAATTATTTTATTTTTTATGCATTTATAATAAGCAGTCTCGTTTCTTTTTTACTTGGAACTTCTCTTGGTACTGTAAGCACAGTAGGACTTGCTCTTATAGTCATGGCAAAAAGTGGCGAAGTAAATACTAGTATTGCCACTGGAGCAATAATTGCAGGAGCATACTTTGGAGATAGGTGCTCTCCTATGTCCTCTAGTGCCAATCTAATCGCCAACCTTACTGAAACAGAGCTTTTTATAAACATAAAAAACATGCTAAAAAGCGCAGTACTTCCTTTTATACTTTCATTGATACTCTATTTTGTAGTATCACTGAGCTCTCCACTTAACACTGCGTCTGGTGGTATTGATAAGGCTATAGTAAAAAGCTTTGATATAAGTATATTGGCGCTTTTGCCTTCTATTATAATCCTTGTACTATCAATATTTAGAGTCAATGTCAAAATTTCTATGTTTTTAAGCATCGCCTTAGCTAGTGTACTTAGCATCTATATCCAAGGTTATAAAATTAATGAGGTGCTCTACTTTATACTTATGGGATTTCATTTGGACTTTGCTAATCCACTTTACCTCATAATAAAAGGTGGGGGCATAATCTCTATGCTAAGACCTGCTATAGTGGTTTTTATTTCATGTAGTCTAGCTGGAATATTTGAAGGTACTAAAACTCTTCAAAGCGTAGAAAAGCTTCTGCTAAAAGCGAACTCAAGAAGTAGCCTATTTTTATATACCACAATTGTGAGCATCCTAACTGCAGCCTTTGGTTCAAATCAATCCATCGCAGCTGTTCTTACTGCTTCACTTATGGATAAAGCATATAAGCAAAATTCCGTAGACAAATACCAGATGGCTCTTGATTTAGAAAACACTGGCATAGTGCTTTCAGCGCTCATTCCTTGGAATCTTGCTGCCTTTGTTCCAACCTCTACTATGGATGTGAGCCCCGTAGGTTTTATCACTTACGCTTTTTATTTATATCTTCTTCCTATAACTAGCTATATGATACTAAGATACAAGAACAAGTAGTGTGTTTTGTTACATAATAAACCAATTTCTTATGACGAAAGGGGTATAAAGCTAATGAAAATAAAATTAAATTTTTTTAAAACTTTTTTCCTATTAATTGTCCTTTTATCTTTTTTGTTTAGTTTTGGATGTACTCAAAAAGAAACCCATATAGAGGGTTTCCTAAAATATGTGTATTCTTTTGAATATAAATCTAACTCTGATTTTTTTGAAGAAATTAACTCTTCAAAAGACTTTCAAGAACTTTCTATATTGTTAGATGAAAAATATCAGTACATGGAAACCTTTTGCACAAAGGAATGTATTGATAGTTTAAAAAGCAATCGTGATCCTATCTCTCTTTGGCAATTTCTAAATGATAATAATCTTGATATGAACGTAAATGGTATTACTATAAAGAAAAAAAGTGATACTTCATTTGATTTTTCAGTGAATATAGATATAAGAAAAAATAATGAAATAATATATTCGTCAGTTCAAAAAGGTCAGATTATTTTAGATGAATACAAAAAAATAGATAATGTATACTTTCAAAATTTAAATAATATATTTGAAATTAACTAGCTTCATCTATAAGCTGTTTTATTTTCTCTTCTAACTTAAGTGGCGAAGTAGCTGAAGCTATCCTATCTACAACATTTCCCTTGGAATCCACAATAAACTTTGTAAAGTTCCACTTTATGTCCTTACCAACTAGTCCTTTTTTAGCATTGGTAAGGTGAACAAATAAAGGATGAGCATTTGGTCCTTTTACGTCCACTTTATCAAACATAGGAAAGGTAACCCCAAAATTAAACGAACAAAAGCTTTTTATCTGAGCAGTATCTCCTGGCTCCTGATTCCCAAACTGGTTGCACGGAAAACCTAAAATTTCAAAATGTTCATTACCTAGCTTCTGATAAAGAGCTTCCAGCTCTTCATATTGAGGTGTAAAGCCTCAGTTGCTTGCAGTGTTTACTATGAGAAGTACTTTACCTTTGAAAGCATCCATAGTTATTTCTTCAAAATCAATAGTTCTAAGCTTAATTTCATAAATTGACATAGTAGTTCCACCTTTCAATAGTTGTCCTAAATTATCCAAATATAGCAATATATATTCTAGTATCAATAATAAATATAGAATTCAATATAAAATCTCATATTTTATTATTTATACCAAATTTATCTCAATATCAACATAAATTTCCATTTCCTAATTATTCCAATTTCAACTTTATAATCGTAGCCCTATCTAACTAAGATAATGTATAATGTATAAAACCCCATATGTTATGGATAAAATTGCAAATTAAATCAAAAACCTTGTTTTATTTACATTGAAATTTAAATAGAAAGGTTGGGAGCCTGATATGAAAAAAGTGTTACTGCTTTTAGCCAATGGCTTTGAAGCTTTTGAAGCTAGTGTGTTTGCTGATGTTATAGGCTGGAACAAACTAGAAGGTGATTTAAATACTGAGCTTTTAACTACTGGACTGCATGAAGAAATAAAATCAACTGTAGGTTTTTCTGTAAAAAGAGAACTAAGTATCAGTGAAATCAATGTAGATGAATTTGATGCTCTTGCAATACCAGGTGGATTTGAAGAAAAAGGCTATTATGATGATGCTTTTCATGAAGATTTTCTAAATCTTATTAATAAATTTCATGAATCAAATAAAATCATAGCTTCAATCTGTGTAGGAGCCCTCCCTATTGCAAAAAGTGGAATTTTAAAAAATAAAAATGCCACAACCTATGGACTAGGTCAAAGCACAAGACAAAAACAGCTTTCTGATTTTGGAGTAAATGTAATACCAGATCAATCTATGGTTGTGGATGGAAACATAATAACTGGCTACAACCCCTCTGCTTCTTTTGAGGTTGCCTTTTATCTTTTAGAACTGCTAACATCCAAAGATAACTGTTCTAAAATCAAAGCTCTTATAGGCTTTAAAAATAACTGAGGAGACTAATATGAAGCAAATAAAAAATATAACCATCCTTCACTTAAATCCTAACAATCAAATCAAAGCTCAATTAGAATCGAATTATAAAGCTTCCTACCCTGAGGCTATTTTTGAAATATATGATTTGTCAGAGTATGATATTAAAAACTGTATAGGTTGCTGGAATTGCTGGGTAAAGACTCCTGGAAGATGCGTTCATAAAGATAAGCTAAGTGAATGCTACTTTGCTATAATAAATAGTGATATCTGTGTGTTTTCTCATGAAGTAAAAAATGGCTTCCTATCTGGAAACTCAAAAACATGTATGGATAGGCTAATCCCATTATTTCATCCTCACATAAAAATAGTAAATAATGAAATGATGCATTATGAACGCTATGCTTCTATGCCTCAAATGCATTACGCCTACAGCCTTGCTCCAAATGAAAAAGAGCTTGCGCAAAGAGAAATCAATTGTTTAGAGGGCTATTTCTTTAGATGCAATGAACATTTCAGAGCTAAAGGAATGATGCACCAGCTAAATGCAGATTCCATAATAAGCTCAAAAGATACAATGACTAGAATAAGTCCAATCATCCCTGAAAAGATGAAAAATATGTCATCTCCTATATCTAGTTCAAGTAAAATTGCTATATACAATGGTTCTCCAAGAAGCACAGCTTCTAATACCACGCTTTTAGTTGAGCAGTTCAAAAAAGGATTACTAATAGAGGGCATCCTTGAAGAGCAAATTGAGGTTCATAACCTAAGCCAAATCTCTAAGCATGAAGAAATTGCATCTAAGTTTTACGATGTGGATTATCATATGTTTATTATGCCTTTATATGTACATAGCATGCCTGGAATAGTAAAGCATTTTATAGATGCTGTAGAATCTAAAACTTCTGATAATAAGAATAACATATCTCCTAAAGTTGGTTTTTTTGTTCAATCTGGCTTCAAGGAAGGCTATCAATCTTTTTATTGCAGAGCAGCACTTGAAACAATTTGTATTCACAACGACTGGATATATAGTGGATGTGGAATCAAAGGAGGGATGGAGGGACTTAGGCTTACTCCAGAAAAAGCAAACGCAAAAATTTATTCTGCTTTTAATGAGCTTGGCTCATATTTTGCCAAAAATGGTTACCTGCCATCTGATATACTGGACGAATTAATCAAGCCAGTGCATCTGACAAAATCTCTTAAGCTTGCTTTTACTCTACTTCCAAATAAGCTAATTCAGCTATACTGGGATAGCCAGATGAAGAAAAACAAAGTAATCGAGCAGTCATATGCTCAGCCATATAAAAAATAAGGATTACATTCATTAAATCAATGTAAATTGTTAATTCTATCTGGAAACCTTGTTTTATTCACCGATAATTTAAAAGACTTTATTCAAGGAAGACTAGCGCCCATGAATAAAGTCTTTGTTTTTATCTCTTTGCTTTAAATGGATATTTCATTAGTCCATGCTCTGTACAGTAGATGTAGAGATTTCCTCTACTTCTCATCATAGGAAGATTAATTTCTGCATTTTGCTCAGGATATAGTCTATGAAGGAGCACTCTTTCATTTTGAACATATGCAATAAATAAAATATAATGCTCCTTAGTCATTGGATGGCCTATACTTATAAAATGCTGCATATCAATTTCTTGAATTGTTACTTCATGCTCATCGTGTTGTGGGACAGGTTTTAGCATTGCTAATTTTCTTCCACAGCAAGAAATTGCCGCTTCTCCAGTACTTATTAAAATATTACTACAACTAGGGCAAACATAGAATTTTACTTTTTCAATTTTTCCTATATCAGGTTTATTCGGCTTGAGTTCTCCTTCTAAAAGCTTAAGAACATCCGCTCCAAGCACTTCTGATAATTCTGTCCAAAGAGTAACATCTGGACATCCCATTCCACATTCCCATTTAGAAACGGTTTTATTACTTATATTTAAGCTATCTGCTACTTGCTTTTGAGTCAGTCCTTTTTCATTTCTAAGCTTTAATATCAATTGTCCTACTTTCTTGCAATCCATCTCTTCACTTCCTTTTCATCATTTCCAAATTATGCTACTGTTTTCAATACTATCTAAACATTCCTCTAGCATAGCTTCAAGCTTATCAGTATAGTCCTTTTGTGGGTCTTCATACTTTAGAATTTTAACTACACTAAACTCAAAATTACTTTCTCCATACTTCTTCCAAAGCTCTTTCATTCTCTTGTTCGGATGCGTTTGAGTCAAAAGCTTAAATCTATTGCTATTATAGTCTGCTTTAGTATCTTTAGAAATTCCTAAAAAAATCTCACCTGTTTCTCCACACTTAAAAGCTATTATTCCCATCTCTGGATGTCTATTTTTATAATCTTCCATAAGTTGTTTTTTTCTATTCATATCCATTTGCTTCACCTCATAATTATCTTACTATGCAAAGTCTACGGGGACAATCCATGCTCCGTAGACTCAAAAAAACCTGACTTCGATAAAACACGAAATCAGGTTTTTTCTTTAATTATTTTATTTGAGGGACCGTTACTCATTTAGGTCTAGAGTTTTTTAACAAACTCTGATTTTAGCTTCATAGCTCCAAATCCATCTATTTTACAATCTATATTGTGTATTCCATCATCTATGAGCCTTATATTTTTCACTTTAGTACCTTGCTTTAAAGGAGCCGAGCTTCCTTTAACCTTCAAATCCTTTATTATAGTGATAGAATCTCCGTCTTTTAGTTCATTTCCGTTTGCATCCTTAACGCTTACTGATACATCTCCATCAGTAGAGTCTAAAGCACTCCATTCATGAGCACATTCAGGACATACAAACATATTATCCATTTCATAGGTGTAGCTAGAATTACATTTTGGGCAATTTGGTAACATAGACTGTTTACTCCTTTATTAATCGTTATTTAGTAATCAACGAATAATATAGTATCATATAGTCGATATCTTTACAAATATCTGAATTAGTTTTTCCCTTTGCCCTTGCCATTTGATTTTTTTTCTGTCTGTGGCTTTTCTTTTTTTACATCATCAGCTTTTTTCTCAACTTCAGCTTGCTTAGTTGCTTCAACTTTTAATTCTGTCTCAACTACAGGCTTTTTATTTGCCTTTACTTCAGCCATAATTTCTTTTACTGATTTTTTAGCTAGCTCTTCATAATTAACGTCTTCGTCAGTACTTGCTGCTAGTTTTTCAAGAAGATTCATTTTACCAGGTGTTATTCCTAGCTGTTTTGCCATCTCAAATCTCTTTTGTATAAATTCTGGTTGCTTCTTGATTTCTGTTTCAATTTCACCTTCAACCAAGCCTTTTAGTTCTTCATTTAAAGTTTTTCCAAGTTCTTCATCTGTAGATGCAATACTTATATTATATTCTGGTTTTTCTTCGTAGCTTGAAAGAATTAGTTCTATAGATTCATTTATAGTTTTCCCCTGCTCCAACACTGAAGCTGCTAGCTCTTTGTCTGTTCCCTCAATAAGCTTTATAGCACCTTTTTCATCCAACACAAAAGTGTATTCATCTTCTAATGCAGTTAAAGTAACTGATGCAGAAAAATCTGTCACAGGTGCTGGCTCAGTTATTTCTGTAGCTGGTTGTTCTGGCACTACTTCCTCTGCATATGAAGCTAATGTAAATGTAGATGCCGTAGCTGCTACAACTGCAAGACTTAATAATTGTTTCATTTTTTTATTCATAATATTCCTCCTAAAATATCAAAGATTAAATTTGCCCTATTACTTTCGTAAAATTATTTTACCACATTTTCAATTAAAAAAACACTATTAAGAATAATTTTTATATAAAATATCATAATAGTGTTTTTATTAAAGCTTTCTATTTATCTATATAATCCTCATACCCTTCTTTTATCATATCTGCTTTAGGTATGAATTTAAGAGATGCTGAATTTATGCAGTATCTAAGCCCCGTAGGCAACGGTCCATCTGGAAATACGTGTCCTAAATGAGAGTCTGCATATCTGCTTCTTACTTCAGTTCTTGGAATAAGAAGCTTAAAATCTTTTTTGCTGATTATAAAATGTTCATCTATAGGCTTTGTAAAGCTTGGCCATCCACAACCTGCATCAAATTTATCCTTTGATGAAAATAATGGCTCACCAGATACTATATCCACATAAATCCCATCCTCATTAAAGTCCCAAAATTCATTAGAAAAAGGTCTTTCTGTCGCTTCTTTTTGGGTTACCTGATACTGTATATCTGTCAATTCCTTTAAATCTTTAGATGCTTTTGATTTTTCCCATTTAGAATAATCACTCATAACTATCCTCTCCTACTAAAAGTATATTTCTATAATTTATACCCAAATTATCCATTTTAATATAATAATTGCTTGATTATCCTTACCCAAGTGCTCTAAGCTTATTTAAAATTTCATTATATTCTAAATCTAACCTTGCTTTATCTTCTATGCTTATCTGAGTTGATAATCTTCCTATAACCTCTGCCATACGATTCTTCAATATTATTTCTTCTTCTACTTTATTTTTTTCTTTATTACTTACTTTATTTATAGGATATAAATACTCCTCATAACCACCTCTATACAGCTTCAGCTTCTTATCTTCTATAGCTATTATTTGATTTGCTACCGAACTGATAAATTTCCTATCGTGAGATACGAATAAAAGTGCTTTATCGTAATCTATTAATGCTTCTTCTATGACTTCTAGGCTACTTATATCCAAGTAATTAGTTGGCTCATCCAAAATGAGCATGTTGATATCCTCTAGCAGTATTTTCGCAAATGACACCTTGACTAGCTCTCCGCCACTTAGTA
This sequence comes from Acetoanaerobium noterae, assembly GCF_900168025.1. NCBI lineage: Bacteria > Bacillati > Bacillota > Clostridia > Peptostreptococcales > Filifactoraceae > Acetoanaerobium > Acetoanaerobium noterae. Next base: position 75,377 of record NZ_FUYN01000006.1, read on the forward strand.
CCTTGGCTTTTTTATATACTGATTCTCCTCTAAATAGTAGTCTTGCTAGTAACAGTCTTGCAAAATCCTCCTTATAGATGCTATTTTCCATGACGTTTTCTATTATACTTAACTCAGGCTTTAAAATTTTAAGCTCTTGATTAAAATAACCGATTTTAGCAGTTTTAGACACTTTTATTTGCTCATCTCTTTCTAATATCATGTTAATAAGAGTGGTTTTTCCTGAGCCATTTGCTCCTACTATTGCTGTTTTAGTTCCATTTTCTATTGCAAACTCAGCATCTTTAAAAATCACTCTACCTGCAAAGGATTTATTGAGCTTTTTAGCTTCTATCAAGATTTTACTGTGAGATTTTTCTGAGCCTTGTATATCAAAATGTATTTTCGACTGAGTTTTGGGTTTTTCCTTGATTTCTAGATGCTCTATCCTAGTTTTAACGCTCTTTGCAATCTTATCGAGCTTAGCTTTTTGCTTTTGCCCTCCCATTTTGTGTAGCCTAGCTTCGGAATTACCCATTCTTTTAGGTGCTTTTTTGATACTAAGAGATTTTTGCTTTGTCTGACTCATTACTGACTCTAGCCTTTTTTTCTCCTTGATATACTCTTCATGTTCAAACTCTGCTCGAAGCTTTTGATGCTCTTTTTGTGCTTTATAATCAGAATAGTTTCCCTTATAAATTTTAACTTTACTGTCCTCGACTTCTATAATCTGAGTGCAAAGCTTGTCCAAAAAACTTCTGTCATGTGATATGACAATTAAAGTTCCCTTATATGCTTTAAACATCTCTTCAATAACTGAAATGCTTTCTATGTCAACATTAGTTGTAGGCTCATCGGCAAACATAAGCGGATAATTTTTTTCTAGTTCAAGTGCAAGCTTGAATTTAGTTTTTTCTCCTCCGCTCATAGTATCTGACCATTTATCTGGTATTGATAATTTTGACGCCCATTTTGAGCTTATGGCTTTTTCTAAAGAATGCTTAAGCTGAGAAACATACCCTGATTTATCATATAAATTTACAGTTCCTTCATCAGGCTCTAGATTTTTTGCCATCAAATCTAAAAGCGTGGTTTTACCAGAACCATTGGCTCCTACTATTCCTATACAGTCTCCAGAATATAGCTTAATCTCAGGTATATCCAAGATTAATCTAATTCCATAATATTTTTTTATATTTTTTAACTCAATTAACAGCATAAAAAATCCTCCCTTGGTCGAAAGAGAGGATAGCATTCTAAATATAATAACTGCTTTAAAATACAAAATATATAGTGAATTACAAAATATTCCACCTAAAAATTTGTATATTAAAAACAGACCTACTATATCAGCAAGATAACTTTAGCTATAGACACTATCCACTCATAATTTGATAAAATGCATGTCAATTAATCCCTAAATGGGAGCTTCAACAAGTATTTTAGTGTAATTATAAAAAGTGGTGTCTACTTCATCGCTATATTTACCTTGCCTTTCATTAAATTATTTTTCGCTTTGATTATAGCTTTTATTAGCTACTCATGTCAACTTTGCTCTTTTAAAAGCTTAATTATTTGTTCTAGATTCGACTTTTTAAATTCAACATTAGCAAATTTCTTGTCTATATCAGAGTTCAAAGGATAGAGTTTCTTAATCATAGCTATCATTTCTTCCTTTGTGTATGCTTTACTAAAGCTTATATTTGAAGTACCTTCTATTAGGCCCAATTCAGTAGCGGATTTTTTAATATCCTCAGTTGTACTGAGAAAGCTTCCTGTTTTTGCATAAAGAAGATTGTTTAAAAACTCTACTTCTGAAATTTCATCTACCCCTAGCTTTGGAGCTGTATATTGTGAAGCTTCTAGTAATTCAGATATACTAACTAGCTTATAGCCACTGCTTTGCAAACCTTCTATTATTTTAGGAAGGGCTTTTGCTGAGTTCGAATTTGGTATAGTGTGCATTAGCACTATATTGCCATTTCCTGCATTTTTTAGTACATGATTTGCTATTTCGTCTGAGGATTTTTTCTTCCAATCATTTGTATCCACATTCCAAAGAACAGTATGAGTATAGCCTGCATCAGATATAGCATTTAGTACAGTATTATTTTTAGCTCCATAAGGGGGTCTCACATAGGGTTTCATATCATAGCCTGTAGCTTTTTTAAAAGCATTCGCACTACTTGAGAGCTCGCTAATAATTTTGCTATAAGAAATCTTTGTAAAATAAGGATGAGAATAGCTGTGGTTCCCTACATCATGACCTTTATCTGCAATTGCCTTCATAAGCTCGGGATTTTGCTCTATAAAGCTTCCCAAAAAGAAGAAACTTGCATGGACTTCATATCTATCTAAAGTCTCTAAAACAGATTTTACATTTTCCACTGAACCTCCATCATCAAAAGTAAGGCTCATATATGGCAAATTTGGATTTCCTCTAGTTAATACCTTTGTCTGTGCATATACTTGAGAATAAGGTAAAAAGGCTACTAATACTACAGCTACAATCCATAAACTAGTTATTTTCATAAAAGAATTCATTATCTTTTGTCTCATATCCGTCTCCTATCTTTACGCTATATATGCTTATATATATTGCTAGTCATCATGACTTATCCTTTCCTTTGTAATTTAATTCTATATCTAATAGACGCAATAATCATTACAAAAGTTTTAATTATTTTAGTTTATAGGTATAAATAACATAGAAAAAATATATTATTCTTGTCAATGTAAATTAAATTGTGTACAATATGATTGTATGTAATTTAATTTGCAATTTATCAATCGAAGGGAGCATCACAATATGAATATCAATTTTTCAATTGAAGAAGCAGCTACTAAAAGATACAGTGTAAGAAATTATCAGGAAAGGGAAATTGAAGCAGAAAAGCTAGAGCTTATAAAATCATTTATAGATTCTCTAGAAAATCCTTTTGGCAGTAAGATAAATTTTCATTATTTAGACAGTAAGGGTATGAAAAACGAAGAGAAACTTGGTACTTATGGCGTTATAAAAGGTGCAAAGCAATATATAGGAACGACTATTACTCTTGAAGGGCAAGCTCTTGAGGCTCTTGGATATGAATTTGAAGCCTTAGTGCTATATCTAGCTAATCTTGGACTAGGAACCTGCTGGCTAGGTGGTACATTCGACCGCGCTGGCTTTGCTGAGGCAATGAAAGTAAAAGAAGGAGATATCTTCCCAATAATAACTCCATACGGATATCCAGCTGACCACAAGCATGAAATAGAAATTGAGATGAGAAAAATGATTCAAGCCGATCAGCGTAAAGAGTGGTCTGAGCTATTTTTTAATGAAAACTTCAGCTCTCCTATTACTAAAGAAGAAGCAAAAGACATGGCTTTTGCTCTTGAAATGGTTCGCCTAGGACCATCTGCATCAAATAAACAGCCTTGGAGAATTGTTCTTAAAGATGGTAACTGGCATTTCTTTGAATATAAAGAGCCTGGATATAGTGATAGATTCAGCTATGATATACAAAGAGTTGATATGGGAATTGCAGCTGCTCATTTTGATTTTGCTGTAAAAGATAAAAATATCAATGGCCATTTTGAAATTAGCAATGCTCCTGAAGTAGAGCTTCCAGAAAATGTTCAGTATTCATTTTCTTGGATTAGAGACTAAGTTTATTTTTATATTCTAGTCTAAGTAGCCCTATAAATACCATCCACGGAATTAAAGAAAGTAGTGAAAATATTAGACCTATCATTCCAACAGATGATGGAATAATCATAAAGAAACCTGAAGCAAGAGCCCAGTATCCTAAAGTTTTTTTGAATATTGGGCTCTTTATTAATATGTAGGCAAATAGCAAAAGACATATAGTATTAAGTACATAATATACATTAAATGAAGTCCCTGAATATCCAGCCAATAATGCTTCTCCTGCAGCAATATATATAATCTGGTCACTCATTCTCGCTTCAAAGAATTTTTTACTTAGAGTCATAATCTCAAATGATGGGTTTGAACCATAGTAGCAAACAACTCCCGTTAGGCCTATAACAAATGCAATCAGAGAAGTAACTGGTTTTTCTCTATATAAAGCAATAAAAAGTGACAGATACAGCACTATCATAATTGTATTATTAATTAAGTAAAGAAAATCTAAGCTTAATAAACCTAAAAAAGCATTCTCTCTAAATAATTCAAAAAATCCCACGACACTATCTGGAGGAAGAGCAATGCTAAATACTATGATTTGAATAGGAATAATCAGCAGCATTATAATAATAAGATACTCAGTTAGTTTAAATAAAGGTCTGAAATCTACATCTGAATGCTTTTTCATTAGATATTCCCCCCTAGAATCTATACCCACGACTATGAGCAAGCTTAGTTTTAACCATTAGTTTTTTTCATAGTATATCTAGGAAAAACATCTGTCAACAAATATAAAATTATTTTTTTGCAAGTAGATAAATAAAATATGGCGCTCCTATAAGAGAAACCATTATCCCTGCTGATATGCCTTCAGGCTGAACTATATTTCTTCCAATAGTGTCTGCAAATAAAAGCATCCAGCCTCCAAGCACAAGAGCAATAGGAGTATAAAGCTGATTTCTAGGTCCCACCAAGCTTCTTGCAATATGTGGAGCCATGAGCCCTACAAAGGATATTCCTCCTGTCACAGAAACTGCTGATGCAACAAGCGCAACTGAAGCAAGCAGCATCGAAAGTCGTTCCTTTTCTACTGATATCCCTACTCCAATAGCCACATGCTCGCTTAATCTCAAAATATTTAATCTGTTTGCTTTGTATAGAGTAAATGGAATAAGCACAACTAACCATGGTAATATTGCTAAGACAAAGGGCCAGTCTGCACCCCAAATATTACCTGATAGCCATTTTGCAATAAACTCTACCTTGATTTGCTCTGTAGATGAAATAATAACAACCATAAGGCCCGACAGAGCCATAGATAGACCTACTCCAACCAATACAAATCTTGTAGTTTGAATTCCTTCATTTTTTTTATATGAAAATATATAGATTATAAGCACAGTAAGAAGTGCACTGCAAAAAGCCACCAAAGGCAATATGTATATAAAAGAAGTCGTATTAATAGGAAAAAACAAGAAATAAATGGCTATTCCAACTCCTGCTCCAGAGTTGATTCCTATAATACCAGGATCTGCTAAATCATTTCTAGTTATGCTCTGAAGTATGCACCCCGATAAAGCCAGAGCCATACCTGCTAATAAAGTTATAACTATTCTAGGAAGTCTAACTGAAAAAAGTATAAAGCTTTCTTTGAAGCTCCCCTGTCCAATCAAAGTAGGAATAAGCCTATCAAAAGACAAGGCTCCGTAGCCCATTGCCATTCCAGTAATAGCTGTAGCTACTGTAAGTACTAACAAAATAGCCAGTGTGCGCCGTTGTTTCCTTATTATATTTGGTTCAATCATGAAAATGCCTTACCCCCTTTATTTACAATAAATAAGAAGAAGGGCAACCCAATAATTGCAATAATAGCCGATACAGATGTTTCATATGGAGCATTTATAGTCCTCCCAAGAGTGTCTGCAAAGAGCATCAGTATGGCTCCAGCTACAGCTGACATTGGAATTATATACCTGTAATCACTGCCTACAATGAATCTGACCATATGAGGAACCATGAGTCCAACAAAAGCCATATTTCCCACTAATGCTACTGATGAGCCAGCAAGCAAAACAATTACTACAAATAAAATCATCTTAACCTTAGTAGTGTTTTGACCTAATCCAAGAGCAACCTCTTCACTTAGACTAAGTATCGTAAGCTGCCTAGCTAAAAGCATCGCCGTAACTATTCCAGCTGTTATAAACGGAATGATTACTTTAAGCTGAGTCCATGTAGTCCCAATCATAGCTCCTGAAGTCCACATAGAAACATCTTTTGAAATTTTGAAATATATGCCTATTCCCTGAGCTACAGCAAATAAAAATGTCGATACAGCTGCCCCTGCTAGAACTATTCTAAATGCAGAAAACCCTCCTCTTTTCATAAAGCTAATTCCAAAAACCATAAAAACTCCCATAGCCGCGCCAATAATACACGCTATAAGGATGGTAAAATAATTTGCTCTAGGAACAAAAGCTATAGTAAAGGCAAGGGCGGCATTTGCTCCAGCAGAAAGTCCGAGAAGTCCTGGATCTGCTAGAGGATTTTTAGTGATTCCTTGCATTATAGCTCCTGACACTGCAAGAGCTGAGCCTACAAAAATTGCAGCTATCTCTCTTGGAAGTCTTATTTCTCTTATTATTAATATCTTGTCAGTGACCTGCCTAGTAAAAAGTGCTTTTGAAAGCTCCTCTAGCGAAATATCTGCTGCTCCAAAAACCATAGAGGCTGTAAACATTCCTATCAAAATAAAAAACGCCGTAATAAGCTTAAGAGCGAAATTCATATTCTGTTCTCTTTCAACCATTTTAGCCTCCCTTTCCTATTTATAAAATTGACAAAAGGAATTCCTCAAATTAGAATTCCTCTTGCTGAGTAATAATATTATTTAGAAAGCAAAGCCTCAGTTAAGACCTCTAACTGATAGTCTAAGGTAATTGGGTCATTAAAATAAAATTCTTTTGCACTAACCTCTATGACTTTTCCATTTTTTACAGCAGGAATATTTTTATAAGTTTCTGTCTGCTGAAATGCATTTTCTGCATCAAAATTTTTACTTATAACTATATAATCTCCTGCAAACTCAGGAAGCACTTCTAGTGATAGTGAGTAATAACCATCCTTAAGAGCCATTTCCTTGACTTTTTCAGGCATAGCTAGCTTCATCTCCTGATAGATTATCTCTGTTCCTCTGCCCCAGCTATCTCCAAACACATAAAGCTCTTTTTCGAAGCTTTCAATCACAGAGATGGTTGCATCCTCACCTATCTTAGCCTTAACCTCTTCTCCAGCTTTTTGAGCTCTTGCCTTGAAATCCTCTATCCACGCTTTAGCCTTGTCTTCTTTGTTAAGTAGTTTTCCAATTTCTAGAATTTGAGTTAGGTAATCTACCTTACCATATGTATATGAAACAGTAGGTGCAATGCTCTTAAATTTGTCTAAATTCTTATCTGTAGATGCGGCAATAATCAAATCTGGCTCTAGCTCTATGATTTGCTCTAGACTTTCATCAGTTATAACTTCAGCATTTTCAATATATTTGGCGTATTGCGGGTTATCCTTGGACCAGCTATCAACTCCTACTATATTTACTCCCATGGCCATAACCGCTCCTGATACTGCTCCATTTATTACGACTACTCTTTCAGGCTCTGCTGGTACTTCAATAGGACCATTTTCAGATTGGTATGTAATCGTCTTTGCCTTTGCTATCTCACTAGGCTGCTCTGCTGTGCATGCACTAAAAATTAACGCAAATACCAGTATCATAGGTATCAATAATTTCTTCATCTTCTGTCTCTCCTTTTAATAAATTATATGTAATGCATATAGGTTTATTTGTAAATGAATCTCTTCCAATCTCAGCGCTGATATTATAAACCTTTTTAAGTACCTCTTTAGTAATCACTTCTTCACAGTCCCCTGCTTTTACTATTTGACCATCTTTTAATGCAATTATGTAGTCTGCAAATCTGGCAGCTTGATTGATATCATGAAGAACCATGACTATAGTTCTTTCCTGCTCTAGATTTAGCTTCTTTAAAAGCTCAAGCACTTCTAACTGGTGAGCCATATCCAAATAAGTCGTAGGTTCATCGAGAAAAATTATATCTGTTTCTTGAGCCAGTGCCATTGCTATCCAGACTCTTTGTCTTTGACCTCCCGATAGAGCATCAATCGTACGAAATTTATACTGCTTTGTTCCCGTAACCTCAAGTGCCCAATCTATGACTTCAAAATCCTTTTTTGTCAATCTGCCAAGCCCATTTTGATATGGAAATCTTCCATAGGACACAAGCTCTCCTACTGTGAGTCCTATAGTGGCTTCAGGTGTTTGAGGAAGGATGGCCATTTTCTTGGCAAGCTCCCTAGTATTTTCCTTTAAAATATCCTTGCCGTCTAAAACAACAGTTCCTGACTTATGGGAAATTATTCTAGTAATGGCTTTTAGTAATGTAGATTTTCCACATCCGTTTGAGCCAATAATTGTAGTTATTTTTTTATCTGGAATCTCAATACTTAAATTCTTAACAATCAAATTATCATCATAGCCTATATTGATTCCATCTGTGTATAGCCTTGACATATCTCCCTCCATCTTCTAATTAATTATATTTATAATATGATATTGATTATCAATACTAGCTATTATAGTATTAATTTGTTTTTTTGTAAATGATATAAAACAAAAAACCGCACCCAAAGGTACGGTTTAAGAACAAGATATTAATCTTTTAATAGTATTTTTTCTATCTCAGCTATATATAAAGTATGATAATCTTCTTCAGGATAGTGTTTTTTTCTCATATCTACATCTATAAAGCTTTCACGCGTCATGTCCTGAGCATATAGCTTTTTACAAATCAAAGTAAGTCTTGCCTCTTCAAAATATGGAGTTTCCCCCAAATAAAGAGTAGTGAGTCCAGCTTTACTTATCTTGTCCTCATCTTTACCCGAAGCATTTCCTAGATATGAAAGCTCTTTTTTAAAGCTTTTGTCAAAAAAGGTAAGAGAAAATCTGTCTGAACCATCTACAAATTCTTTTGTAAATCTTTGAGGTCTTACAAAAATATAAGCTACATTTTTATTAAAAAGCACTCCAAATCCACCCCAAGATGCGGTCATTGTATTCACCCTGCTATTTTGAGCAGCCGTTACTAGCATCCAGTCATGACCTATAAGGCGAAACGTGCTCTCATTTAAATCTATGGGTTTAATCTCTTTATAGTTCATCATGTCACCAGCTCCTGCTTTAAAATATGATTAGTTAATTTTATAGTTTACTATTTTTAAAGTTACTCTAGACTAGCCTGATATTTAAACCGATTTTATGACGTCTACCTTGACCTTGTTGTATCGTAACAGCTTCATCAAGTCTTTATAATATTTCATATCATAGCTATGAGAAGCTATTCTTCTGCCAGAAGTATTAAAAAAATCTATATTTATTTTATCGCTAGTTTTTATTTTTGCACTTGATATTTCTCGCCATGTATATTCTTCTTTTCCTCTAGAAACTATCAGCAGTCCAGAGCTTGCTAGTCCTTGCTTCATCCAATTTATAAGCAAAAAAGAAGCCCCTGTAAGAGCTATTAAGTAATGCATATAGCCCTTTGCAAAAAATATTGTAAGTACTGCTAAAGCTATTAAAGCTACAGAAAAAACACCAATTTCAAACGTGCTCTTTTTGGTCCTTATTTGAATCTTTCTAATAAATGTAATCTGCTTTGCAAGTAAAATCAGTAGCATAAGTATAACAAAATAATTAATCATTCTTGACCTCCTATTTTATATTATATGAAAACCATCTCGTTATGCTCCCTACTCTTCTAAACGAAATAATTTCACAAACTTTTTCTGTTAGCTTTCCAAACCTTCTGTACAGCAGATTAAAAGCTAGATACGGGATCCACTGTTTTTTTGAGCTAGGCAATCTTTTAATTATATTTTTAAATGAATATACTTCTTTATAAATCCAAAGATATCCATCATATAGTTCCTCTTGTGTCATATTCTTAGGTCTATATACTACGTTTGCTGTATTATATTTTGAAAGATCAAAGTCTGTTATTCTACCTTGCTTATGCAAATTTTCATAAAGCCTCGTTCCTGGATACGGAGTCAGAATATGCGAAGTAACTGTTTCTATTTTATTTTTGACTATCCAGTCCAATGTCTTTTCAAATACTGAGCTATCATCTTCATCCAGCCCAAAAACAAAACTAGCATTTATCATTATTCCTCTTTTGTGAAGCTCCTCAACCAATCTTTCATATTTACCTACACTATTTTGCACCTTATTAACACTATCTATAGCCTTGTCATTTATGCTTTCAAACCCTATGAATAAGCTCTGACATCCTGATTCCTTTAGGTCATCTAAAATATCTGACATATCTACTATATTAGAGGTTACTGCTGCATTATATTTGAGACCCAGTGGTTTTATTTGTGCTAGAAATTTCTTTGTCCACGATGGATTTCCTATGAAATTATCATCTATAAACATTATATGCCTTGTCCTAAGAGTCTTAATTTCTCTTATAACATCCTCGATTGGTCTATTAATATAAGCCTTATGTACACTTTGAGAACTATTATAGCAAAAATCACATTCAAATGGGCAACCTCTGCTTGTACTTATTATATTCGTATATAAATACTTACTGTTATCAATAATATCGTAATCAGGAGATACAATCTCTTGTCCACTTATGCTCGCCATATCATTATATATTTCCTTTAATGAATCGTTTTGAGCGTCAAATAAAATCCTCTGCCATATTCTTTCAGCCATTCCTATACAAATTGCATCAAAATATCCATATGCACCTTTTGGGTCTGCTGTGATATGTATTCCTCCTGCAACCACCTTCACGCTACGCTTTCTAAATTCTTTTGCTATCTCTATAGCCCTATTCATAACATCCACAGTTACAGTTATAGCTACTAAATCAACTTTCTCATCAAAATTTATACTTTCTACATTTTCATTTTCAATAATTACTTCATGCTCTTTAGGAGTTAGATTCGCAAGAGTAAGCAAAGCTAGAGAAGGAGCCATTCTAGTCTTAAGCTTAGTGTCCATAGGTCTAGGTAGCATTGCTGGCTGAATTAATTTTATCTTCATCTAACCCTTCACTTTCAATCCAAATATTTTCGAAAAATCGACAGCTTGAGTAGCTGATACAATTGCTCCTTTAAGGTCTTCTGCTCTAAATCCCGCACCTTCAAACTCAGAATCGCTTAAATCTACTCCTGACAAACTGGTTCCTGATAATTGACTTTGTTTAAAATTGCAATTTCTAAATTCAACTTTATCCAGCTTGCTTTCTTGAATATAGCTACTTTCAAATATACAATCCGAGATAATTATATTTTTCATTTTTACATAATTCATAAGTATAAATTTGCAATTACACTGATTTATAGTTAAATGATTTAGCGAGGCTTCATTAAGATTAAGTCCCATAAGCTTACAATTTATAAACTCTGCTCTGTGAATCACTGCTCCGCTAAAATCTGCATTTGATAAATCACAATTCTCAAACCTTACATCAGTAAGCTCTAAAGACTTAAGAAAAATATCCTTAAAATCCATTTTACTAAAAATCACTCCATCAACCTTAAGTTTGTCAGCTGTCTTTGTTCTTATTTCACAATCTGAAAATGATATATTGTTCATTTCATATTCATCTTCAATATCTATAGCTTCACTGTTTATCTCTTCAATGAATCTCATTAATTTAGGTTTTGCAACCTTAACTATATCTTTTTTAGTGTTCATAGGTTATGTCTCCAATCTCTCATTTCTTAGTACCATATGTATATGGTCTTCCCATCTGTTGTTTATTTTAAGGTACTTATATGCTATTCCTTCGTTGTAAAAACCTAGTTTTTCTACTACTCTAAGCGACCTCTTATTTTTAGGCATTATATTAGCTTCTATTCTATGAAGTCCAAGTTCATTAAATACTATATCAATTCCTTTATTAAGAGCCTGCGTCATGTACCCTTTATTTATTTCATTTTCATCTAGCTTATACCCTAAATGGCAAGACAAAAATGCACCCCTTACTATATTATTAAACGCAATTGACCCTATAACCTTTTCTTCTTCATCTTTTTTAAATAACCATAGCTTCACAAGATTTTTGTTTTCTATGTATCTTGTCTCTTCTTCCAACAGTTTTTCTTGAAAATTTAAAGTATAAAATTCTTCATTTCTAATTATTTCCCACTCTTCAAGAAAAGCTTTGTTTCTCATATAGTAATCCAATACTTGTCTAGCTGATGATTTATCAAGCTCCTTTAAAAACAGATTCTCAGTTTCATATATTTTATTCATAGCAATATACTTCTCCTAGTCTTAAATCCCTAAGAATCGATTTACTTTCTTGGGCTGTACATCAGGAACTATTTCTTCAATTCTTAGTAAAATTTCTTTTTTAGCTTCCTCAGGATTTATATTATCAGATAGGATTACTATTTCTTTTGCCCATGTTTCAACTTTAGAATATGCAGTTGATGGCCATCCGTACGGCTCTCCCTTTGCACTTATTTTTTGCTTAGTTCCATTAACCGTTATAAACATCCCCATCTGCAATTCAATCATTGCAGACTCATACTTTGAATTTAATTCTTTAGTAAAGCCAGCCATAGCCTTTATTTCATGAACTGCCAATATGCTGTCTTCATTAAACAATTCATAAATTTGCTTGGCATAAATACTCATAAGTCCATCTTCATACATATCCATAAAGCTTCTTCTTTTTCTTCTAGCTGCAAAAAATTTGGGATACCATTCTAAAGATATATATCCTGGTTTTTTATCAAATAACTTCCCGTACGCAGCCTTCTTATCTTTTTCTATATTCACTCTCCATCGCCAAGGATCAAAAGGTAGCTCTGTATGCCACTGGTCCTCTTCTGTCATGTTTTCAAGATTTGGAAATCCTATGCAGTTGTTTGATAGAGTCATAAATCCAAGCCTTTCAACTACTGATATAAATTCATTGTATTCTTTAAGCCTTAAATCTTTATACTTCGTGTCCATGCTTTTCTCCTCCTTGGCTCATGCGTACTCGCTATATGTAATCTATTTTATCATTATAGATAATGGCTCTGGGTATTTAATAGGCACTTTATTATCATTCCACGCCTCAGATTTTAGCTCAAGCCATTCTTTCTTCCATTTATTTACTTTATTCTCATAAATTTCTTTAGTTATCAATCTGTTGTTAGGGACTAATCTTAAATCAAAAATATCATTTACACCAAAAGGTGCATATATTATCCAATCATTGCTATTTCTTCTTACTCCTATTGCCGTAGCAGTAGTTGGCCATGAATCAATGGCTTCTTCAAGGGAGCTATATGGTGGTATATCATAACCAAACTTATTCTTATACCAAAGATGTACTCTTGCTTCATTTTTTATGTCTAGCTTTAAAGTTTCATATTCAAATAACTCAATAATGCTACTTGCTTTAAGCTCTTCAGCTTTCTCACTTAAATCTTTTGAGTCAAAATAAATGATATCTATATCAGTTACCCCATAATTTATAGGCTTTTCCGTAGCTTTATTCCATATATTTTGGACTATAGCTCCTGCACCTATATAATATTCCTGAAACTGATTTTCATCTAAAATATCTAAAACTCTCATAAGTTCTTTATTAGCTTTTATTGTTTGAATTAATGCCATTAGCAAACTTTCATCCATTTAGTTACCCCTATAATTTAATATAATTTAATATACTTTATATATCCAATAAATGGAATTACGATTTATAAACGGTATTTCCACCTACAATAGTTTCAACTACCTTTATATCTTTAATTTCCGTTTTATCTATGGTAAATATATCCCTGTCTAGTATCACCATATCAGCTACAAATCCTGGTTTCAGTCTGCCTTTAAAGTCTTCCTGGCCTTCTAGGTAAGCACTTTTTATGGTGTAGGCATCTATAGCATCACTAACAGACATGCATTCCTCTTTGAAATATCCTCCTTTTGGAGTAAAATCAAAACGCATTCTGTTAACTGCCACATAGATATTTTCAAATGGATTGCAGTCTTCTACTGGGGCATCAGTGCTTAAGCTCACAGGTGCTCCCATCTGATATAAGCTGTTAAAAGCATATGAGGTTTTTTCTAGCTCATCTCCTACTCTATCGTTAATTATAGCTATATCCGATAGTAGAAATATAGGCTGATACATTACAGTAAGTCCAAGCTCAGCTATTTTTTCAAGCTGAGCCTTTGTAGTTATTTGGTTGTGTACTATTCCATGTCTTAAGATGTTATTTTTGTCATCTATGAGCTTTTCATATACATCTATGACGCTTTGAATTGCTTTGTCTCCTATAGCATGAATAAGTACTCTGATGTTGTTTTCATGAGCTAGCTTGCAAAGTTCATAAAGCTTATCATCGTCTAGTGCATCTACTCCAGTTTCATGGGGAGCATCATTATATCCCGTGCTCATAAGCGCAGTTCGTGCTCCTAGCGAGCCATCTTTAAAAAGCTTAAGTGCTCCTTTAGAATACATTTTTTCATCATAAACTCCATATAAATGCTCACTTCTTAAGTAAGCTTTAAAATCCTCTATATCTTGAAAGTTAAATTGATGAGAATATCTAAGTTTTAGCTTATTCTCCTTAACTATATTATCAATCGCATTAAATACTTTCTCAAAATCCTTTGACATTACGTCGCATGACTGTACTGAAGTAAGACCAACGCTTACTGCATAATCCATTGCCCTTATGAAATCTCTTGAAATATCCTCAGCAGATTTAGAAGGAATTACAGACTGAATTAATTTAACTGCCCCTTCATTAAAAATTCCGTTTGGCTTACCATCAGCTCCTAGCTGAATTTCTCCACCCTTTATTTTTGTAGTTTCATCTATATTTAAAATTTCTAAAGCCTTTGTGTTTCCTACACTAACATGAATGCATACCCTATCAAAAACTATGGGAATATCAGTAGATATTCTATCTAAATCATGCCTATTTATAAACCTTCTTTCCCCTTCTTGAAAAGAATTCTGATTCCAGCCCTTGCCAATAAGCACTTTTGTATCTGGATGCTCAGCTAAAAATTTTTTCCCAAGTCCAACTACTTCATCAATAGATTTTGCTGATGTAAGATTACAGATATTCATATAATCTCCCATCATGGTAAGATGAAGGTGGCTATCGTTAAGCCCAGGTAGCATAGTCTTTCCAAGTAAGTCAACCACCTCATCTGCTTCATACTTCATAAGCTCTTCATTTGTACCTAGTGCTACTATTATTCCATTAGAAATAAGCATTGATTCTTCAAAATGCTCTTTATCTACATAAATTTTCCCATTAATATATAGTTTCTTCATGAGTAGAGATCTCCCTTAAAATCTTAAATTAAAAATCCTGCCAAAAGAGTAAATACTACTATAAGTGGAGCAGGAACTTTTTTGGTAAATAATAATAAAACAGTTATAAGCATAATTATAACATTGTCAAAAGCAAATCCACTCTTTTGCATTAAAATAACTGCAGCTACTGAAATTAAACCTCCTGCAACAGCTGTTATTCCTTTTAGCGACATTTTTATTCCTTTTATCTGCTTTAGATTCTCCCATATAGGATAAATGAAATATATAAGAAGTAGTCCAGGAAGAAATATACCTATACCTCCTGCAGCGGCTCCTAAAATTTGATAAAGAGTGCTTTGCCCTCTAGCTGCCATACCTCCTGCATAAGCACTAAAGCTAAACATAGGCCCCGGAAGTCCTTGAACTAGACCAAACCCCGTTAAAAACTCTTGATTTGTCATATACTGATTTACTTCAACTAGCTCACTATACATTAGAGGAACTACCACTTGACCACCTCCAATAACTAGGTATCCATATCTGTAAAAGCTTTCAAATAAATGAACTAGCTTGCTGTCCGTAGTAAGCGTAAGAACTATTCCTCCTACTGCAAAAATCGCAAATGCTATCAGATATTTCCAAGGTGGAGCAAGCTTCACATGATTCCAAAGATTTTTTTCATTTGAGGTAACAATGCTAACCCCTCCTCCTATAAGAAGCACTAGAGGATAAATCCATGGAGCTCTTATAAAATAAGTCGTAATCGCACCAAACAAAAGAAGCATCAGTGTAATTCTATCCTTTACTACCTTACGCCCTATGCGATAAGCCGCAACTATAATAAATCCTACCGCCATTGGCCCTATATATCTAAGTCCATCCTGAGATAGATGAAATGTACCAAGTAATTGACTCAAAAAAGAAAGAATAGTCATAATAACTAGCACAGGCAGTGACCACACCAGCATAGTAAGAAACGCCAGCATAGGCCCTCCAACCTTGTGCCCTATGGCTACAAGAGTCTGAGTGCTACTAGGTCCTGGAAGAATTCCAGTAAGAGCTATAAGTTCAACTAGCTCTTCCTCAGTTAAATATTTCTTCTTAATTACCATCTGGTCTGTAAAAACTCCGTAATGAGCTTCCGGCCCTCCATATGCTCCGAGTGAGCAAATAAAAACATCCTTTAAAAAACTGCTCCACTTTACATTTTTATGTGAATTAACATTTTCGTGAACTTTCTTCATAACATCACCATCCTTAAAAATTATATTGTTATTCGATATCGAATTTCGTAATTATGATTTAATTATACAATATCAAATAAAAAACCGCAATGAAATATAAGTTATATATCTCCTGCGGTTGAAAATTAAAACTCTGAATCATGATGTTTAAAGAATTCATAATAGGTTCTCACATTTTCAAGACTAGTCCAAGGCTTTACACTTACAGGGCTTTCATCCAGGTCATAAATTTTTGCACCTTTAATGGCTAGCAAGAACGGAGAGTGCGTAGAAATAATAAATTGACACCCAAAAAATCTAGCCGAGTCTTCAATAAAGCTCATTAGCTCAATTTGTCTTTTAGGTGAAAGGCTGTTTTCTGGCTCGTCTAAAATATACAGGCCATTTTCAGTTATTTTTTCTATGAAATATCTATAAGCGCTCTCTCCGTTTGAGTATAGCCTTACATTTGACATAAGATTTTTTCTTATAAATTTAGACATCGTTTTACTTCTTGCACTATTTACTTTTTTGAGTTCTTCATAATCTTCTAGGGATTTCATCTTAAAACCAGAATATTTTGCATCGAGATAATCTCCAAAAAGATTTTCTCGTTTATTGTCTATTCCCTCATTTAGATTTCTAAGATTGAGAATATAGTCAAAAACATCATCACTGGTTATTATCCTTTTTATACCTGCTACTTTTACTTCATCTATATCACACATATCCACATAATCTTTAAAAAAATTGCTTTTATTAAAAATTGTATCCCTAGATGCCCCTATTTTCTCTGCGATCACATTTAGGGCTGTAGATTTTCCTGAGCCATTGCCTCCATATAAAATAGTAACTGGCTCAAAATCAATTTCAGTAAAATCATTTTTGGATAATATTTTAAAGGGATAAAAGGTGTCAAAACAAGTTCTTTTCTCATCTAAAATAAAGTTGTACTCTCTGTCTTCACTTGGAAAACTAAAATTTCTTAAGTATATCATACTAATTTACTTCCTTGTCGCTCCTATAAATACATTAAATAGCGCCTGCATTTTCTCATCCTTGTGAGACAAGATTTCTGGATGAAACTGCACCCCTACACACCACTGCTCAGAGTTTCTTTCTATAGCTTCTACTATTCCGTCTTTAGATTCTGCTGTTATTCTAAAACCCTCTGCTAAACCTTTTACTGACTGATGATGGAATGAGTTTACAACTGCATGGTTTCCAAGCACACTTTCAAGAACGCTGTTTGGCTCTATTTTTATCGTGTGAGTAGCTACATCTGGATTATGTACTTGCATATGCTTTATATGAAAAGTTTTGCAGTATGAGTTATCTTGATATAGGGTGCCTCCATGATATGTATTTAAAATCTGCATTCCTCTACATATAGCTAGTATAGGCTTATCTAGCTCAGTAGTATATTTTATTAGCTCATAATCTAGAAAATCTCTCTTTGGAAGAATCTCTGTAACTTTGACATCAGGCTCTTCACCATAGATAAGAGGATTTACATCATGACCTCCTGTCAATATTAAGCCATCAATCAGCTTTGCATATTCGTTTATTTGTTCGCTCGAGTCTATAATTGGAAGAACTATAGGAACAGCACCTGCTCTTAGCACTGCCTGAACATAATCATCCATAACGTATGATTTTTCATAGCCTTCAAACATATCATTATTATCCTTCATCATTGTCCCTGATATTCCTATAATAGGGAGTTTCATAATTATACCCCTTTCTAAAGTCATAGTTAACTTAAATCTATTATATCAAAATATTCTGAATTTCAGAAAACCTTTTCCTAAATTTAACTTTTTTACATATCTAACAATGGATCATTTTCCTCCCTCATTCCTAAATCTTATTAATTAAATTATATATATAAAATCGTACAATAGTCTATCTTATTATTGAATTTCCTTGATGACACTATTAGTGTCATCCCATATTCTTGCGATTGTTACCATATGTTTCTTGTTTTTTTCTCATATTTTCTTCATACTAAATTTGTTGCTTGATTCAAGTTAAAAATTTTATTTACGAGGAGGATATAATTAATGACATTAGAGCTTGCAGAAATTTTAAAAGTTATTTTTTTAGGGATAGTAGAGGGTATAACTGAGTGGTTACCCATCAGTAGCACTGGACATATGCTTATCGTAGACGAATTTTTACAACTAAACGCCAGCGATTCATTCAAGGAAATGTTCTTTGTAATTATTCAGCTAGGAGCTATTTTAGCTGTACTTACTAGTTTTTGGAAAAAGATGTTTCCTTTCCAATTTAAAGATAAATCTCAGCCTGTCATTAAAAAAGAAATATTTTCACTTTGGTTTAAAGTGGTAGTTGCTTGTATCCCTGGAGCAGTTATTACGCTTCTTTTTGATGATTATATAGAAGCAAATTTTCATACACCAATTGTTATAGCTACAACCTTGATTATTTATGGCATTGGGTTTATTATAGTAGAAAATTGGAATAAAATGCGCATTCCTAGTATCACTAATCTAAATGAAATCACTTACAAAACCGCTTGGCTTATAGGACTATTTCAAGTTCTATCTATAATACCTGGTACATCTCGATCAGGTGCTACTATTATCGGAGCACTTATCATTGGTGTATCTAGAGTAGCTGCAGCAGAATTTACTTTTTTTCTAGCTGTACCAGTAATGTTTGGGCTTAGTACACTCAAAATCTTAAAATTCGGTTTTGTTTTCACAGCTTCAGAACTTTTTATTCTAGTTTTAGGAATGGCTGTAGCCTTTATAGTATCTGTGGCAGTTATCAAATTCCTTATGAGCTTTATCAAAAAGCATGATTTTAAAGCTTTTGGCTGGTATAGAATCGTATTAGGGATTGCAGTTATTCTAATAACAACAATTATATAAGGAGATGTTGTAAGTGAAAACTATCGGATTAATTGGAGGAATGAGCTGGGAATCTTCTTTGGAATACTACAGAATAGTAAATGAGACTGTAAAAGAAAAGCTGGGCGGATTACACTCTTGCAAATGCTTGATGTATTCAGTAGATTTTGGTGTAATCCAAGCTCTTCAGCATCAAAATAAATGGGATGAGTTAACTAAGCTCATGATAGAAGCCGCACAAAACTTAAAACACGGAGGAGCAGATTTTATCGTAATCTGTACGAACACCATGCATAAGATGGCTCCAGAAATAGAGCACGCTACAGGGCTAAATGTCTTACATATTGCCGACGTGACGGGAGCTGCTATTTCTAAAGATCAAATTCAAAAAGTAGGTCTACTTGGTACTAGATTTACTATGGAAGGCGATTTTTATAAAAAAAGGCTAAAAGATAATTATGACATTGAAGTAATAATCCCTGAAGATGCAGACAGACAAATCATTCACGATATAATCTACAACGAATTATGTCTTGGATTAATAAAAGATGATTCTAGGCAAAAATATATAGATATTATAAATAAGCTTTGTGCTAATGGAGCAGAGGGAATCATTCTAGGATGTACTGAAATTCCTCTCCTAATAAAACAATCCGATGTTCTCATCCCAGTCTATGACACTACAAAAATTCATGCTGAATCAGCAGTAGATTTTGCTCTATAAAACTATTGCTTTTTGATATCACATGATATATAATCAAAATATACTTAGATACAAAGTGTAACTAAGTATATTTTTTAAACTTACTTAAGTACAAATTGTTATTAAGTGAGAAGGAGGACGAGATGGAGTTTAAAGATTATAAAAAACTAAGTCTGGCAAATGACATCGTTATTTTGACAGCGACTGATAAACCTGAAGATGACAAAAGAAAAGTACCCGAAAAAACCTTGCAAATTTTATTAATAAAGAGATATGAAGAACCATATAATGGATTTTGGTCACTTCCTGGAGGCTTTGTAGACTATGATAAAAACCTCGATTATTGCGCTAGAGAAAAGCTCTATGCAAAGACTGGAATCAAAAACTTATATATGGAACAGCTATATACCTATGGAGATACAAATAGAGATGAACGAGGAAGAGTAGTCAGCGTAGCTTACCTTGCTCTTGTAAAAAAAAGCGATATCACTATACAAATCTCTCAAAAAACAGACAGCTCATCTGCTTCTTGGTTTTCCATTGAACCTATAAGAAAAGCCGATGAGATAGTAGATGTAAACTTAATCTCTGAAGATGGTCACTTAATAGTTAAAGACCTTGCCTTTGACCATAAGCAGATGGTTATAGATGCTCTAAACAGACTTCAAAACAAAATAGAATACACTGACCTAGCTTTTAACTTAGTTCCTGAATTTTTCACTGTAAAAGAGCTTCAAATGGTTTATGAATGTATCCTTGGAAGAGCTATACAAGCTTTCAGGCGAAAAATAAGTGACAAAATCAAGCCTGCTGACAAGATGAAAGATGATGGCTCAGCCTATAGACCAGCTCAGCTCTACAGATTTGATAACAAACATTCTAAATTTTAAGGGAGGCAAAATATTATGAAAAAAATACTTTTAGTGGTTGATTTTCAAAAAGATTTTGTGGATGGAACATTAGGATTTGAAAAAGCAGTAGCTCTAGACATAAAAATAGCCCAGCGACTTAAAAAAGCTAAAGAAAACAATGAAACAATTCTATTTACTATGGATACTCATCAGCCTAATTATCTTGAAACCCAAGAAGGGAAAAATCTACCAGTAGAGCACTGCATAGAAGAAAGCGAAGGCTGGAAGCTATATGGAGAAACAGGTAAGGTAATTGAAAATCCATACTATATCAAAAAACCTACCTTTGGAGGATTGGGATTAATCGAAGTTCTTTGTCCTTACTCTGATGAAGAAACAGAAATAGAAATCTGCGGTGTGGTTACAAATATGTGCGTAATTTCAAATGCAGTAATCTGCAAAGCTGTGCTTCCAGAAGCTCTTATAACTATAAATTCACAGCTATGCGCATCCTTTGACGATAATCTTCACGATGAAGCTATCCACGTTATGGAGTCTATGCAAATGAAAATAATATAATTAGAGGTGCCCTATGCTAAAAATCAATGGGGAAATATTTGGAGATGAGGAATTTCGAAATAAAGAAGCAGTCTATAAAAAGCCTAAATTAAACACTGATATTAACACCATCACCTTGCTTTTTGAAAGTAATAAGGATATAGCTAATCTAGCAATGGCTCATAGCTACCTAAATATTCATGCTCCAGAGCAAAAAAACCTTTTGCTTATGCCCTATCTTCCATATAGCCGAATGGATAGAGAAATAAATGACCAAATATTTAGTTTGAGATACTTTGCAGATATTCTAAATAATATGAGCTTTGAAAAAATTCTCCTAGCTGATCCCCATTCCAAAGTTAGCTCAGATTTAATCAACAACCTAGAAGAATTAAATATTGAAGACATAATATTAGACGAGATACTTCCTAAAATTGACATAGATTTTATCATGTTTCCTGATAAAGGTGCCAAAGAAAAATATACAAAAAAATATCTAAAGCTCTGTAAAAAACATAAGGTGGTATATGGTCAAAAAAAGAGAGACCTGTCAAACAGAGGCAAGATTAAGGAATATAGTATTATAGCTGAGGATATAGATTTAAAAGATAAATCAGTCCTTATAATAGATGACCTTTGTAGCTTTGGCAGTACCTTTAAGCATGCCAGCTCAGCTCTTAAATCTAAAGAAGTAGATAAAATCTACCTATTTGTAACTCATGCTGAAAATACTATTTTTCAAGGTGAGCTACTTGATTCTTCAGATATAGAAAAAGTTTTTACTACAAACAGTATCCTTAGAAGCCAAAGCCATCCTAAGCTTTTGGTTATTGATATATTTTAGAACTTGGAGGTTTTGTTATGAGAAAACATCAAATGACCTTGATAAGCGATTTTTATAAACAAGCACATGCTGAGCAGTATCCAAAGGGAATGAATTTTATAGCCTCTTACTTTACCCCAAGAATGTCTAGATTAAGCGAGGAAAATAGCCTTATAGTATTTGGAATACAAGGATTTATAAAGGACTATTTAATTGAAAGATTCAATGATACTTTTTTTAATGTGCCTCTAGATACTATACTCAAGGAATACGAAAGAGTTATAAAGCACACCCTAAGCCATAGTTACTGTGAACCTACTAAGATTGCAGAGCTTCACTCGCTTGGATATCTTCCTATAGAAATCAAAGCTTTAAAAGAAGGAACTAAATGCCCAATTAAAGTTCCATGTATTGAAATAACTAGTACAAAGCCAGGCTTCGAATGGGTAGTGCAGTTTATAGAAAGCATAATGAGCTGTCAGCTATGGTATCCTATGACAATTGCCAATCAAGCCTATAAATATAGACAAATTGTAAATGAGTACTTTGAAAAAACAGCTGATGATACTGCTCCTAGATATGCAGCAATATCTGAATTTGGCTTTAGAGGTGCTCAGGGACAGGAAGGTGCAGTACTCGCAAGCTCAGCTTTCCTTACTTCTTTTGCCAAGACTGCTACTATTCCTGCCATCCTTTATCTCGAGGACTACTACAATGGAGCTCTCGAAAATGCTAGTTTAGGAGCAGGTATGATATCCACAGAGCATAGCGTTATGTGTAGTAATTTTGCAATTGATAACGATGAGACTACCTTTGTAAAGCGACTACTTAGTGAAATATATCCAACTGAAAACGTATCAATGGTCTCAGATAGCTATGATTACTGGAACATGATAGAAAATATTTTGAGCCGCGAATATATAAAAACCCTCATCCAAACTAGAAATGGTGCTCTATTTGTAAGAGGAGACAGCGGAAATCCCGTTGATATAATTTGTGGTACTGATAATAGCTCAGAGCTTAATAGATCTTCTGCTATGAAAGGAACGGTAGAGGCTCTATGGGATGAATTTGGAGGATATATAAACTCAAAAGGCTACAAGGTTCTAAGTAATACAATAAGAGTAATCTATGGTGACAGCATCACCCCTGAAAGAGCTGAGCTCATCTATAAAGGACTTATGGACAAAGGCTTTGCTGCCAATAATGTGGCTCTTGGGGCTGGAAGTTTTTCCATGCAGTGTGCAGAAGAAAATGGACAAATCAAGCCTTTTACTAGAGACACCTATGGAATAGCAATAAAAGCAACCTATGTGGAAGTAAATGGTAACCCAATAGAAGTATTTAAAAATCCTATAACCGACACAGGAAACTTCAAAAAATCTCAAAAAGGTATGTGCTATGTCCACTATGATGAAAATGGGGATATATCCGTAACAGATGGCTACACTAGAGCTACTCTGCCAAATGAAGGTAATTTATTGCAGAGCGTGTTCAAAAATGGTAAAGTCTACAATGAAATCTCAATATATGATGTTAGAAATACCTTGCATGAAAATAGATTTTAAAAATTCACTTGAAGGGATGAACATAATGAACTATGAATTTGATGCTGTTAAGGTGAGAGACGAAATAATAAAATGGTTAAAAGACTACAAAGAATCAACTGGCTTAACTAAAGTAGTACTAGGCATATCAGGAGGTAAAGATAGCAGCGTGGTTGCAGCTCTTTGCGCTAGAGCTTACGGTAGAGAAAATGTCTATGGAATTCTAATGCCAAATGGAGATCAGATAGATATAGTTGATAGCCATAAGGTATGTGAAGCTTTAGGTATAAACTCAAGAGTAATAAATATAAAACCAGTATATGACGCTGAGCTAGCTGTACTTGAATCAACTGGGGACGAGATATCAGTAGATGCAAAGATAAATATAGCTCCTCGTATCCGTATGATGACTCTTTACGCATGGGGACAATCCCACCACTGCCGAGTATGTGGCACAGGAAACCTCAGCGAACTAACACTAGGATATTTTACTAAATATGGGGACGGTGGAGTAGATTTTAACCCAATAGCAAACCTTACAAGTGTAGAAGTAGTGGCAATAGGCGATACCTTAGAAGAACTCCCATATGACCTAGTTCACAAAACTCCAACCGATGGACTTTCTGGAAAATCCGATGAGGAAAGACTTGGATTAAAATATGACGATGTTCATAAATATATAAGAAATCTTGAGCTTGAGAATCAAGAAACTGTAGAAAAAATTAAAAAGCTAGAAAAGGCAGCTCTTCATAAGAGAACTCCTATCCCTACTTTTGATTATAATAAACAAGAAAAGTGGTGCTCTAATGAAAAATAAAATATTTCAAACTTATTATATTTTTTCTAGTAATTATTTCATTACTTATTGTGTTATTAAATAAAGAAAGTTAACTTTATAACAAATCGCATTACAAAATTATTGGGATTCATAGCTAAGAAAATAGTGTTTCCGCTAATTCCAAATGCTAACTCCTCTAATGAATTACTCTTATATTTAATATAATAGGATAGTAGAGAGACTATACTACTAGGATTACAGGATTTGAATAAATATATGAATTGAGTATACTTGGTTAATATATTATGGTGCTCTTGCAGTTCATAGGCTAAGCAAATATTAGTAATGAAAACCCATAGTTATTTATCAAAACAATAATGCAAAATAAGTTTATCAATAGAGAGGGATTTCAATTTAGAAGTTCCTCTTGGATGGACTATTTATAGTGATTAATATCTAGTAAATAAAAAATATAAGAAACAATATTTTTTTAAAAAAGCTTAAAAACTTGTATATTATTCGTTTAAAAAACTCAGTATTTGGTTCATAACTTCATTTGATTTTACTAAAGTATGTTGTGATGTCTCTAAAAGGATTCTAAATTTAGTAAGATTCATCATTTCTTCTGACACATCAGCATCTCCAATTCTTGATTCCGCAGCAACAATATTCTCTTTATAAATTGAAACACTATTATTCAAATGCTCTAATGCATTTTGATATGCTCCAAACCTAGACCTTCTTGATGAGACTAATTCAATTACTTTATCCAAAGTTGAAATTGCAATTTGTGCATCTTCGATTGTCTCGACAGATAAATCTGAAATTCCCAATTTATGAGTCCTTGCATCAAATAACTCTATCTTAAAATTTTGTTTGAAATTCGGACCTACTTGAAGATATATAGTTTGCATTTTATCATGTTGGATTATAGTACTAGATTCTCCTATATGAGTTCCTATTACACTGCTTAGATTTGCTCCCCAGTCTAATGAGCTCAAATCTATTAATTTTCCTCCTGTACTTTGTACAACACTCTTTAAATCTGTAAAAGAATCATTAAAAATTCCATGAAGCTGTATCCCTTCATCTTGTAATAAAGTTTTAGCAACATCTATATTCGCATTATCATCCCCGACTTCATTCGTAATAAGAATAATATGCTTATTATTTTTACCTGGTGTATTCTCATTAAAATCGTAATGATTCACAACTTCTCCTATTGCTTGCATATTATTTTCGTATGAACCGTTGTTTGTAATGGAAATTTCATTTAAAACCTGAGCTACAGCTAGTGGGTCACTAGTCCATTTTTCTCCAGAAAATTCATGTTTTGTATAAGTATTGTCATAATAAGAAAGTACACCTATCCGTAATTCAGTAATACCCTTACTAAGCATACTTTGTGTAAAAGAAACTATATTGTTTGCAACTTGAGTTTGAATAGGTCCCATACTTCCTGTATTATCAACAATAAAAATAATATCTGCTGTTCCTATAACCGGAATATTTTCTGTAGGTGGGCTCAATACTTTTATTCCATTAAACTCTGTGTTATTTGCTATATCATCTATTCCATCTTTTAATTCATTGATTTCTTTTTGTATATGCTTTCTATCCTCTAGAGTCAAAGTTCCATTAGATGCCTGAACAGCTAATTCTCTAATCCGTTGCAAACTTGGATTTTCTATTTCAGAAAGTCCCCCCTCAGCTGTTTGTAACAATCCTATACCATCTCGTATGTTTCTTTCAACCAAATATAAACCTCTAATTTGAGTTTTCATTTTTTGAGATATTGATAACCCAGCTGAATCATCTGCCGCACTATTTATTTTTAAACCAGATGACAACCTATTCATTGTTTTTGAATAATAATTATTATTTATTTTCATTTTATTATGAGCATTAATAGCATTTAAATTATGATTAATTTTCAATATATCCACCATCCATAAGATTTTAGTAGGAGCTTATATCTTTATTATGGTTATATTGTATCATAAAATCATTGAATAATAGCTAAAATAGCAGTTATTCTTATATAATCTTTTAATGTTCATTCTTTGTTGCAGGATATATTTACTGATATGAAGAAATGACAAATACAAAGAGTTTTTAATTATATGATAAAATTTGTTTACAATTCTCCAAGTTTTTTTATTGTATTCTTTACTCCATAATTGCAATCATTCACAATGATATTTGTAATAATTACTCACGTCAAATGAATATGAGTAATTTATTTAATATTTTACTCATTTATATGGAATGCCGTTTATTATACCTATAATAAACCAAAGTTTATCATTAATTTAGCTTTTATGAACTTGCATTTTACTCCCATTTAAAAAATCTAATAGCTACAGCCACTGAAATAACTGCTATACCTGTCATTATGATAACTGGAGCTACTATAACATTGCTATCAATACCTAGGCCTAAAGATGAGGCTTTTAGCAATTTAATTCCCTGTGTAAGAGGAAGTATATCTACTGTTTTTTGAAGTGCATTAGGCATCACTTCATACGGAAGTGTCGCTCCTGAAAAAATGAGCATAGGAAAATATAATATGCTCGCTATTATTCCTGCCATTTTCGTATTTGGCGCCATTCCTCCTACCATCATTCCTATACTAAACATAGACACCATCACTAAAATATATGCTCCTAGAAAAGTCCCTATATCTCCACGAAATTGATATCCAAAGAAGAGTTTTGCAACAAAATATAAAAGAAATAAAGATGAAACTGAATACAAAAAATATATAGTTACTTGAACTATTAAAATCATAGCTGGACTAACAGGAGTTACCTTATATCTTTTTAGTATGTTTTTCCCTCTATAATCTGATATAACCAGCGGCAATCCCATGACTCCCCCTGCACAAATAGAAATCGTAGCTAGTGCTCCAAATGACTGCTCTAAAAAAGAATACCCTGCCCCTTCAAAGGCCGGCTTATTCCCATAAATAACTCCAAGAATAATAAGCACCACCAGAGGACCACAGATAGCAAATATAAACATATCCATCCCTCTAAGAGACAGCTTTAGCTCTGTTTTTAGCATTGTACTAAAGGTTTTCATTAGCTTCTTCCTCCTCATCTGTATACCAAAGATAAGCATCCTCAAATTTATCGCAGGGACTACTATTTACAGCTTCTAGCACTGTCCCTTCAAACACAATCCTTCCTTTTTTTAAAATGCAAATTCTATCACACAAGGCTTCCACCTCATCCATAAAATGTGAAGTGAGTAATATAGTTAAACCTTTTTCCTTTAGTCTCATAAGAGTCTTCCAAACATCTCTGCGAGCCTTTGCATCAAGGCCTGTTGTCAGCTCGTCTAAAAAAACTACTTCCGGATTGGGAATAAGAGCAAGCACTATAAATAAACGCTGTCTTTGCCCTCCAGATAAATCCTTTACAAGGCTTTTTTGCTTATCACCAATGCCAAACTCCATAAGTAGCTCAATATAATTTAAAGGATTCTGATATAAAGACGCTGTAACTTCACATAGCTCAGATACTTTAATTTGTTCTTGATAATTCATTTCTTGAAACTGAACCCCAACCTTTTCAAACAAGCTCTTGCGATCTGCTTTTGGATTAAGTTCCAAAATAGAAACCTGTCCACTATCTGGATTTTTTGTGCCTAAAATGCATTCAATAGTGGTGCTTTTTCCTGCTCCATTTGCTCCTAGCAATCCAAAAACCATTCCTCTACTTACTGATAAGCTCACATTATCTACTGCAATAAAATTGCCATAGGATTTTGTAAGTTGCTCTACTTTGATTACTTCCTTCATATTAGTACCTCCTTATTCTCTACAAAAAGAATACCACCAAGAAAAACCTTGGTGGTAAAGTGGAGAGTTTCTAAAAATCAAAACTCATAATTTGAGGCTTTCATATTTTGAAGCATATCAATCATCTTACTAGCATTATTTTCTGCATGTGACAAAGAAGTAATAAGATTATCACATACTGTTATAATATCTTCAGTCTCTTTTGGAGTATCAAGTACCTCCTTGATATCTATATCAGGATTTTTAGATAACTGACCTATCATACGAAGAATTGAAGCTAAGGAATAGTTTGCACATCTAAGAGATCGAATTATTTTCAAATATCTTATATCTTTATCAGTATACACCCTATATCCATTTTGTTTACGCTTTATCGTCAATAACCCATTCATTTCCCAGTTTCTAAGAGTATCCATAGAAATACCTAGATAATTAGAAACCTCTTTTCGTTTAAAAACACTCGTATTTTCATCCGCTTTGTCCGATAAAATCTGCTTTACTATCTCAATAGCTTCTTCAGCGTTTCTTCGCTCTATACTGACAAGCTCCAAATATTCATTTGTAATGCTAAGTGCCCTATCAAAATCTCCCTTGGCAGATATCTTTAGCATCTGAATTATTTTCTGCCTGAGTCCATTTTGCAAGACTTCGATTTGAAAAGCGAGGCGAGCAAGCTTAAATTGATCAATATGAAAATCCGTAAATACACGGTAACCATTTGGCTGTCTTTTTACAACTGGAATAAGCTCTAGCTCTTCATATAGCCTCACTGTATTTGAATGTATGCCTATTATTCTTGCGACTTCCCCAGTCTTATAAACCTTCATCATCCTCACCTCCATGAACTAAATATAACATAAAGCAAAAGTATGGTGATATAGTGGAGGGTCTAACTTTATCCATTTAATATATATCTACGTTGCTGCGCTAGATGCTGCAGCTTCATCTGATTTTACACAATCTATAGCTACTACAACTGCAATTACTATGGTTTCCATAGCCTCATCAAAGATTTGAACCTTATAGGTGTCACCCCAAGTAAACCACTCTTTATTAACCTGACCTACAAGCTGACCTTGCTTATATACTTCAAAATCCATATCCCACCAATTTCCTTGCACTTCTATGCCTTCTGCATCTATTGTGTATCTCGCTTTAAAAAATGAGAGCTCTTTAGTGATAGTAAGTATCTCTTTTCCTTGAACCTCTACAAAGAATTTAGGTAAAAAACTAAAAACCTTTTTAGTAATAAGAGCAACCTCGTCTCTATTTTCATTCATTATAGAAAATGTTTTAGGAATTTGAAAAAAGCTTCCCTCTACATAATAAACATCGTTTTGATGCTCATCCGTTACTGTGAATTTTTCTCCTATGCTAAATACCTTTTGTTTGATATATAGTTCCTTCATCGTCATCCTCCTAGTAACATTTTTAGAGTCTATCTGGAAAATTATATATAGCGTCTTTCCACTGCTCTTTTGGCAAATGAATTATTTCATATCTAATTATTTTATTCTTTTCCATAATTATCCCCTAATTTTCAAATTTTCCCTAATCCGTTCTCAAACTAAATTTAACATAATGATTTCCAAAAATAGTTAATTTTTTATGTCAAAATCCTAATTTAACATCATCATAACCTGTTTATAGCTCCTTGTATATCGAATAGTTATAAATGTTTAGGCTAATGAATTTTTAAATTATGCAATTTAAAGTTGCTTTATTTAGCTAAAAAGAAACATACAGTTTATGGAATATTTTTTATTTTTGATGTAATCTGTTCTTAGCAAATGATTGAAATATTGAGGGGGATAATTATGAGTTTTGGACAAAATATTCAATTTTTAAGAAAAATGAGAAATAAAATGACGCAAGAAGAATTGGCAGAAAAACTTGGAGTGAGCAGACAAACAGTATCAAAATGGGAGCTAGATGTCATGTACCCTGAGATGGATAAGGTTATAGAGATATGCAAATTATTTTCTTGCAGTATGGATGAATTAATACGAAATGATATGAATGTAAGTGACGAAGCTTATTCAGACATAAGAATGGAATATGTTGAACCTTTTAGATATATTAGATATGCAGTCGTTAGTACAGAACCTGAAGATGATGCACTTGATCATGTAAAAAAATGGGCAAAAATGCTAAAAATTCAAAATCCAGAAATTATTGGCTGGGACTTCCCAGTATTATCACAAGAACAAATAAATGTGTTTAATATGCATGGTTACGTTGCCGCACTCATACTACCCGATAATGTTACAGAAACTGCTGATTTTATGGATATAGTAAATCAAGATAAGCAAAAATACATAGTCATAACTATCAAAGACCCAATGATAGCACCATTTAGATTGATTCCAAATGCATACAAGGTTCTCATGACTCATATGCATATAAATAGGATTCCTCATAAAGAAGATAAAAAAATCATTTCCTGCTTTGAAAAAGAATATTTTGTAAATGGAACCTCATACATGGACGTGTATATTGCAGTTGATGAAATAGAGTCATAATATGCGTTTAAATTAATTACATACTCCTAATTTATTTTGGCTATCGCAAAGCTAGTATTTGTAATGGAGGCTTAGCATGCAATCAATTATATGGTTATTTCCCTATTTTATTCCATTTTGATAAAGTTAAGCCTTTTTCGTTTGGATTATGTGTAATTGCCTTCACTATAATGATTATTAATTTAATTCTGCTCTTGTTTAGATTTCTTCTGTTTTCCTAAGAATCTTGTCCATAGCCTTACCTTTTGCTAGCTCATCTATTAGCTTATCTAGATATCTTATCTCTCTCATTATGGGCTCTTTAATATCTTCTACTCTCACTCCACATACGACTCCTTTGATAAGCTTTCTTGACGGATTCATTTCAGGAGCTTCTATAAAAAATGTTTCAAAATCAACTCCCTTTTCTAGCTGCAGTTCTAGCTTTTCTTTGCTATAACCTGTAAGCCAAAATATGATTTCATTGACCTCTTCCTTTGTTCTTGCTTTTCTCTCTGCTTTTTCCACATACAGAGGATATACTTTTGATATGCTCATAGCATTGATATTATTTTTACTCATAAAAAACGCTCCTTTATCAAATAGTTTTTAGCCACAAGTCAATCTCTGCTAGTGCTTCTTTTTCATTGCTTAGCTTGATTTCTCCAGCTAACTTTCCATCTTTTATATAGATAACCTTTTTAGCCATTGATGCCATTTTTGCATCATGAGTGACTAGCATAATGCTTATACCTTCTTGATTGAGCTTTTTTAATATTTCCATTACTTGACTTGCTGCCTCTGAGTTTAAGGCTCCTGTAGGCTCATCCATAAACAAAATCTCAGGACTATTTATCATGGCTCTGCAAATAGCTGCTCTTTGAAGCTGTCCACCAGAAACCTCTCTTATGTCCCTGTCCTTTATATCCTCTATTCCCATTTTGCTCATTAGCTCTGTGGCTCTTGCTCGTACTACCTCAATAGATTCTCTTTTAGCAACCATGCCTGGCAAAATTATATTATCAAAAATAGAGAGATTCTTTAGCATCTGAGAATTTTGGAATACAAAACCCATTTTATTAAGACGAAATTTTGATAGCTCTGATTCGCTAAGCTTATAAACATCTATACCCTCAAATATGACTTCTCCTTCATCAGGATTATCCATGGAGCTAATGCTATAAAGAAGAGTAGACTTACCTGAGCCTGATGGTCCCATAACAGCAGTAAAATCTCCTTTATTAATCTCTAAACTCACATTGTTAAGAACTATAGCATCTTTATATGACTTGCTTATATTTTTAACCTTTATCATTTGATTTCTCCTATTCTATTATTTGATTTCTAATATGGTACTTACTTACGCCCCTACTTATAACTGTCACTATAATTAAAACCGCTAAAATTTGAATCACTGGACAAAATAAATATGCCTTTATAGGGTTAATTAGAAATTTTATCTTTGATGCTCCAAAACCAGACAGCATAAGTCCAAATATAGCTTCACCAAAATTATTTGCAAGTATGGTTCCTACTCCTATTCCAAATATCTGAATAGCCAAGATTCTAATTCCTAGCTGGATTCTTAAGTCATCATTAGAAAAACCTATGGCTTTTTTTATAGCTATAGCACTCTGCTCTTTTGCCATTATTAATTTCAATATCATAGCTGTAATTAGCACGCTTAGAAACAGTGATATGATGACAGTCGCTACTTCAACTATACCCATAGTATCTGATATCCCTCCTAGTGTCTGAGCTATAAACTCTCTAACTGGAGTGACTTTGCTATCACTTAAAATCCCTCTTAGCTCACTTGCCTTTTTTTCTATATCTATTTCTTCTTTTAGATTTACATATACAATATAAGCATCTAAATCCTTTTCATTAAATTCAAGTTTTACCTTTGCTGTTTTTCCACCATAGGTAATGTCTTGATATATCCCACTAACTATAAACTCTACTTCTTTATTCATATAATTTAATGTCAGATTCTCACCTATATTTTTATTTATCTCCTTTGCATTAAGATATGACAAGGCTATTTCGTTATCATTAGCTGGAGCTTTCCCTTCTAGATAATCAAGGGGAAATTTAGCCTGATTGCCACTTTCTATTCGGATATTATCCCATTTGCCATCATTATTTAAAACCTGTGCACTTCCATACTGATATATAGCATATTTTTCAATATCAGCATCGTTATTTAGATGAGCTTCTAGTAGTTCTCTTTTTGCTTCTAAATCGCCTGTGTACTGGATATCAATTCTTAAATCACTTTCTCCCACACCCATATAGCTCATAAAGGAAGGATGATTTATTGTATTTTTCATATTCATAGGAAGTAGTATCAAAAATGATGAGAAAATAAAAACTAAAAATACAACTATATATTGCCTATACTTACATTTTAGCTCTCCAAAAGCTATGCTAATGTTAGGATATTTAAATCCATTAGCTGGCAGCTTATAATGTCCTTCTCTTTTTACATCATCTTCACCTTTTAGCATCTGTAGCACTGTTTTTCTAAGGTTTCTACTGATTATGACTGTACAGCCTGTTGTTACTATTACTAACTGAATCAGGATCCCTATGACTGGAATTCCCCATTTAATAAGCTCTATATTTCCTTTTGCACTTCCATAATACAAAATTACAGATTCTGAAAGATAATCTCCTAATAAAGTTCCGCCTAAGTAGCCTATGATTCCGGCAACTATAGCGATTATTACATATTTTAGCTGATATAGTTTTTTGATTTCTTTTTTAGTAAATCCAATAGCTCTCATCTCTCCTATGATACTACTTTGCTCAGCTAGAGTCGCCCTAATGATATATGAAAGACATAAAAAAGCTATTCCTATTAGAAGCATACTTATTGCCATTATGATTATAATAATGATTCCATGAGAAAAAGTATTGAGCATAGTAATTAAACTGCCTGAAATTCCAACTCCATTTGATGGGAGCTTTTCCCCTATATAATCCGTTTCTAAAGAAGCTATAGAGCCTTCCTCTAGCAAAAATTCAAAGCAATACTCCCATTCACCTAGATTATTACTTAGCTCTGAAAGATCAGCTTCATTTATTAACAATCTTTTAGATGATGTAAGCGCTGAGTTCATTTGAGCATCACGAATTATCGTAGATACTTTAAAATCTTTTGCGTAGCTTCCTTTCTCTACTCTGATACTGTCTCCTAGCTTTATCCCTAGCTCATGAGCATAATATATAGGGATACCTATTTCTCCTTTATCTATAATCGCAATTTCATTATTCATATCAAGCAAATAATCAAAGCTTTCATTTTGAGCTACAAAGCTATTATCCATAAGGCTATTTTCAAAGGATTTTCCATTATGATATAGCTCTGAGTTTTTAATATTAAGCATTTTTGTAACTTGAAAAGCCTCAATATAATCATGATTTTTTACAAAATCCTCAATTGCCTTCTCGTCATAATCTCCCTTATGCATCTGAATATAATCAGGTATCTGAGCCACAGTACTAAGAGCATTGATAGAGGTTATGCTAGTCACACCTATTCTCAGTCCTCCAGTTAGAAGTACTGCAGATAACATTAAAAAAGCAAATAATATACTCGATATAATCCTGTTTTTTCTAATATCATTTACAACCAAGTTAAATAACAGCTTCATGATAGCTCTCCCTTTCTAAAGCTCTTACATTGTTTAATCTACCTACTGATAACCCAAGCATCGCAAGTCCTACCCCCACAATTATAATCAAAAGTGCGATTCCTCTTCCTTCTCCTATTCCAATCACTCTGCCTAACGCCATAGCAAAAGCAGAATTTCCCTTCATAAATGGTTCAAATATAAAATCAGAAAGAATGCCAGATAAAGCAAAAGCTACAATATATCCTAGCTGAGAAATCATGCCTGTAAATCCGAAGACTCTTCCCTGTAGCTTATTTGGTATATTTTTTCTTATCAGAACCTCTGCTCCTATTTGAACCGCTGGCATAAAAGCAAACATCATAAACCCAAATCCCGCTATTAAAACCATATTCGCTCTTACTCCTACAAGAAAATAAAATATTCCACATCCAACTAATCCAACTGAAAGTAAGTTCACATGGGATTTAATTTCCTTCATCCAGCCTACAGCTATACTTCCTGCTATCATTCCAAATGCTATTACAGTAGTTATAATCCCTAGCTCTATTTCACTTGCAAAAGAAAGAACAAGTGGCTTACTCAGTATCTGAATAAATCCAAGACAAAATGTCGATATCGTCATAACTAAAATAAGTTCTTTGACTCCCTTTTTATCTCCTATAGCTTTGATGCCTAGTTTAAACTCACTTCTTAGATTTAATTTTGTATCTTTTGTATCTGATGAAACTTTATTTGTCATGCCTCTTTTCACAAATACAATCATAATAGCAGTTGTAAAAAAAGTCATAATATCTATTCCTATAAGAACGCTGACATTAACTATACGAAGCAATAAGCCTGCAACCATAGGAGAAATTATAAGCTTTGAACTATTGGCAAGCTGCATCATTCCACTTGCTTTTGAATACTTTTCTTCTGGCAATAAATCAGTAACAGTTGCTTTAAATGCTGGTTCAGTAAGTGCTGTAAATATAGAGCTAATACCTATTCCAATAAGTATCCAAACTAAATCAGCTTTTTTCATTACTGCAAGTATACATATGCTTAACCCTACTGCAGATAGCAACTCTCCTAAAATCATCATCCATCTTCTATCATATCTGTCAGCCAGTACTCCTCCCACTGGAGCTAGTAAAATAGATGGCAAAAAAGCACATATACTAAATATCCCTGTAGTCGTCACAGAGCCTGTAATCTTAAGAATATAAATAGCTAAACCAAAAGCAGTCATTCCACTTCCTATGCTAGAGATAGTTTGTCCTAAAATTAGTAATTTGAATTTTTTATATCCTGAATCAAAGTTATTATTAATAGGTTTACATTCATACATAATTTTCCACTCTTTCTCGACCATCGGTCGATTGATGATTAAAAAAAAACAAATGCTTTTCCATCTGCTATAGCTGTCCAAACATTTGCATTAATATTTCAAGCTCACCTTTTTTCGTTCCCAAAAGTCTTTCCATATTGCTTAAAAAAGCTTGGATTTTCTTTGGAAACTCGTCACTAGTCCATTCAAATACATCACTGTCATCAAACATCATATGACCTAGGAGCAATATAGATTCTATACACTCTGTAGGATAATCTATGCTAAAAATCCCCTGATCTATCCCTTCTAGCATAAGAGGTTCTAAAATAGGAGTCATTTTCTTAATCATCTCTCTTAGATATACCCTATGAAGCTTTACATTCTCAACCTTATGAAGCTCTTCTTTGATTTCTTCTGAGCCTTCAAAATCTGGTTTCTGAGCCATCATAGCCATCATTATGCGATTTAGTAAAGGTATCGACTGCTCATTTAAAATTCTTCTTGCTTTTGTGGCGCCTTCTTCAACTATATCTATAATGATAGCTTCAAGCACCTCTTCTTTTGAAGAAAAATAATAGTAAAAAGTACCTTTAGCTATATCTACTACCTTTAAAATATCATTGACTGAGGTTTTGTCATATCCTTTTTTTATAAATAATTCCCTTGCTGTCATTAGAATTTCTTGTCTTCTAAGCTCTGCATCCTTAACAGTTTTCATCATTACTCTCCTTATCGACCATCGGTCTATAGAATTAATATTACTCTTTTTACAAAAAACTGTCAACAAAAAAAGACAATCTGATTTAACAGACGTCTTTATTTATTGTGACACAATATCCCAGTAATATAAAGTGACCTATATATAATTGAAAATTCTATATTTCAAAGCTATTTTTTTCCATTTTCTAATTTTTATTCTGAAACTCTTAAAAGGCGCAACAGTATTGATGTGAATCCACTTCCAAATTGGCCATTTTGATGGTGTGGATGAAGCCCACTTTCTTACATCTTGATTAAATAGTTCCTCATTTGAAAAGCCTTTGATCCAATACACGATCTCATTAACAGAGCATCTAAATAACTCCTTTAATTCATTCAAAGAATATGATTTATATGTATCGTAAAAGCTCTCGTATAGTCCTCCGAGTTTATTCCATTTATATTCTGGAGATGGAGTAACCACTTCGATTCCTTCTTTTTCATCTTTATCCCAGCCCATGATTAAATTCATCCAGCCTAGTTGATAAGCAATCATCTGCATGGGAGTTTTATCTATACCTTCTATCATTTTGTGTTTATCATCATCAGATATACCATCAAATTCGTCTATGAAAAGCTTGGCTGTCTTTAGTATTTCTGCAATTAATTGTTCTTTATTATCATACTGCTGCATAAATTCTCTCTCCCGAAATTTATTCTAATTTACTTGTTTATGATAAGCCAATAATAAATCCACCATTCTTCCATAGCTCTTTACTCCATCTACTTGTCTATTGCTTTTTAAATAAGTGTCATTTACTTTTTCAGCTACTTCTGAGGTTCTTCCTTCATACTTATCCCAGAACCTAGAGTAATATTCTAAATCTCTTCTGAGATTTTCGGAATATAAAGTCTGTACTTGCTTAGCCATTTCATAATCTTCTTTAGAAAGAGCATTCATGGTGTGAATCAGTGCTAGCACTGTAGATGAATACTGAAAATCGTAATCCGGATGATGTATCCCTACAAAATATGCTGTAAAATTCGCCTCATCTTCTGGAGCTATCCCTCTTTGGTGAGCCATCTCATGAAGAGTAGTAGCTGGCAGTAGTAGCATTGGTATCTGAGTATTCACATTCGCTTCAGCCGTAAAAGGAAAATACATCCCAGTTATATTTGTGTATAGCATAGGGCGTGAAAGTGCTATTGATTTTGGCTTACCATAGCTTCCTGAAAGAGCTTTAATATCTTTCCCTACAACTTCAAAGCCTTCATTTGCCCTTGAAAATATATCTAAATATTCACGTGAAACATTTACATTTTTAGCTTCACTTTTCTTTGCCAAATTACTAAGCTCATTAGCTTTCTCTGCTAAATCTAAGCTCAAATAATACAAATCCGTCTTAGAGTACATTGATACTTCTAAATTCATCATCTCAGCTATAGAAATTCTGCTATAATTAAAACCCCATAAAAACATAAATAAAATATATACTGATGAGATATATATTAAAAGCTTTCCTAAAAAATTTAAAAAATCTCCCTTGAATAATTTCCAAATTAATAGACAAGTTATAATCGGCAAAGCTATAAGATGAGAGACATATATTATTTCACCTAGCGAAAAAGGGAAAAGTCCTGTTAGGCTACTTATGCCTTGAATTGTCCATTTGTTTATTCCAAGTGAATAATATTTCTCTAATAAATCTGACCTAGCTTCAAGTATAGTTCCTAAAAAGAAAGTCAGTATCGCAAAGAAAATAAAATAAAGCGAGATAGGTATTTTAAAATTCCTTCTATATTTCTTTTTATACATCCTAACTTCTAAAAACATTTTAACCTTCCCATTATAACTGTATTATAGTAATTACCATCTCTATGTCTACGATCCTTTACCAGTCTTCCTTCCTCAACAAAACCATATTTTTTATATAAATCTATGGCTTTATTATTTGTTTCTATAACAGTCAATGAAATCTTTTCAATTCCAACCTCATCTGCCCATGCCAAAATGTTCTCAAGTATAGTACTACCAATTCCATAACCCCAGTAATCTTCTAGTATACAAATTCCAAAATCTGCTTTATGTTCAAATCTTCTAAGTTTATTTCCCACACAGCGAGCAAATCCAACAATTTTATCCTCTACCTCTGCAACTAAAAATATACTTTTTTCTGCTATAGAATCTGTATATATGAGTTTTTCAAAATCTTCAGGACTCATATATGCTTCTCCATATTCTCTATCCAAATTTTCTGTTTCTCCATCAATTTTTAATCTTACTTCAGAAAGTTGGTTCCCATCTGATTGAACTGGAGATCTGAGAATCCACTTGATTTTTCTACCATCTATTGTCTTATTTTCAATAATCATAATCCTCTCCAAATAGTTAGGCTAATATTTTCCATATATATAAATCTAAATTATTTTACTCTTAGAAACATTGGGTGTGATTCATTAAATTGAACCAAATCCCACAAATTACCATATAAATCTTTGAATACTGCCACTACGCCATATGATTCTTCTTTTGGTTTTCTAACAAATTCAATCCCTATTGATACCATATTATTATAGTCTCTCCAAAAATCGTCAGTTCCCAGAAATAAAAAAATTCTTCCTCCTGCTTGATTGCCAATAAAAGTAATCTGTTCTGGTTTGGAAGCTCTTGCAAGTAATATAGTTGTTCCAGATGAGCCTGGTGGTGAAATTACTACCCATCGTTTATCTTGTTCTGGTTGATAAGTGTCCTCAATTAACTTGAAATTCAATTTTTTTGTATAGAAGTCAATAGCTTCATCATAATCTTGAACCACTAAAGCAATATGTACAATGGACTGCATCATATGTATAGCCTCTCTTTCTATATAATTTTGATTTAGTTATTGAAAATCTAATAACCTAAATAGTTTTATCACTTAACGACCTCCATAGATAAAAGGTAGCATAAGCCTCCCACCCTTTCCAAGCTTTAGCATATTCATACATTTCTTCAGCTGTAGGCTTTCTATCTAATCCTAAATTACTTTTAAATGCATTTTGAAGACCTACATCTCCTACAGGATATGAAGAATTGTCATGGAAGCATTTCATAAGTACATAATCTGCTGACCATGCGCCTACCCCTCTCAATGCCATTAATGATTGCTTTATTTTCTCAAAGTCATGCTGATTAAGTAAGGCTTCTTTTGAAATTTCATTGGTTGTCATAGCTTTTGCTATCCCAATAATATATTCTGCTTTTCGAGTTGTAAACTGATGGTTTCTAAGCTCCTCAACTTCAATTTTAGCTATTTTATCATATGATGGGAAAACCCAGTAAGTTTCATTTTCAAAAACTATACTTTCTCCAAAATCCTGTACAAAACGCTTTTTAAGAGTATAGGCAAAGTTTAGATTAATTTGCTGACCTATAATTGCCCACACCAGAGCTTCAAACAAATCAGGCATTCCAACAATTCGAAGTCCATAATATCTCTTAACCAGTGGGCTTAATATTTTGTCCTCACTAGCTATACTATAAAACTCTTCTAAATTCTGGTCTAAATCCAACCATTCCCAGATATACTTCGCAATCTCTTCTCTTCCTTCATATGAAGGCTTCCCTGATAAAAATTCAACCTTTATAGCCTTATCATTAGACTCTATCTTACATAAAGTCATTTCCTCATCTGTCTTTAAAAGCTTAATCAAATTCCCATCTTTAATTTTGTGCAGCATTTCTTGAGCATCCCTAGCCAAAAAATCTAGGCACTGCTCAAAATCAAATTCCTTTGGTGGATATAGCTCTATATAAGAATCGTGATTTTTCCAGTTCATTTAAGTCTCCTTTAAAAAAGCTAATTTATTCACTAATCATTTTGATTTTGTCAAAAAAACTATTTTTTATAATATCCTCTATATTCTATCGGCAACAGCTTAGCTATACTAATCATTATATGATTCAAGCACCTGTCTTCCCACTCTTCCTTAGTCTCCGAATCATTTTTTGTTGGCAAATGAAATGCTTTACCTATATTTATGTTTATTTCTGCATCATAAAAAACTTCTTTTCCCATATCCTTTTCTATAGGCATAAACTTCTCACTACCACTCATCCCTATAGGAACTATCGGAGCAGTTGTAAGCCTCGCGAAAAGTAGAATCCCTTTTTTTGCTTCAATCAGCTTTGCAGTTCTGCTTCTCGTTCCCTCTGGAAAAATTAAAATACTATTTCCTTCTTTTACTGCATTAATTACACTCTTAATTGCACTTTTATCAGCAGAATTTGGTGATATCGGTATAGTTCTTACAGTTTTGAATCCCAAATTAGTCATTGAATTCGACTCTAACTTCTTGCCTGCTACAAAAATCACTTTCTCATCTTTAAGCACTTTGTTTAAAATTAGCCCATCAGAATTACTCAAATGGTTGCAAACAAATAAGTAGGGTCTTTTATAATCATTTTCTAAATTATCTAACCCATTTATATTCAATTTTGCATGCTTCTTGATTTTGAAATCAACATATAGCTGTGTGAACTTAATTGTCAATACCTCTGGTAATATACTAATTAATACCAATAACAATTTATTCATTACAAATTTTCTCCTTTTAAAAATTTAAAACTAGCGAAATTACTGATTGAACCTACTTAATATTATCATAAAAATTTTTTATAGCATTGCTAAATTCTAATGGATACTGAAGTGCCACATACGCATGACTCCCTCCATTTACAACCTGAACTTGACTCGTATTTAATTGCTTTTGAAAATTTTTTATGCTTTCTTTTACTTCATTTATTTCCCATTCATCTTCACTTGGTAGCATTAAAACAGGACACTTAATATTATTAAAATAGTTTTCAAATTTAATATCCCAATAATCTTCTAAATATTCATCTATGACCCATTTAGGACAACAAGATGTATACTTTCCATCATCAATTTGTATGCTATCATATAGCTCAAATTCTTCAAATCTAAGATTCCATAAAATATCAGCTTGAATATATTTTAGTTTTGCTGCTTCTATTTTTTCATATATTGAACTAAACTCTAGATTTTTCTTAAGTGCTCTCTTGCTTCTCAGTTCTGCTTTTTTATTATGTATCTCTTCTTCTGGTATATCCAT
Source organism: Acetoanaerobium noterae (assembly GCF_900168025.1). Lineage (NCBI taxonomy): Bacteria > Bacillati > Bacillota > Clostridia > Peptostreptococcales > Filifactoraceae > Acetoanaerobium > Acetoanaerobium noterae. The sequence goes on from NZ_FUYN01000006.1 coordinate 116,785, forward strand.
TACACCATTTTTCCCAAAAAAACTTTGAATTGCACCTTCAGCAACTACCGATTGTATTTTTTCTGGATAATTAGCAGCTAAGCTAACTGCAATTTCTCCTCCTAAAGAGCTTCCTACTATATGGGCCTTCATTATTTTTAATTCATTCATTACTTCTATTATATCTAATGCCATATTATCCAGTGTATAGCCATTTAAAGATTTTTCTGATTTTCCATGGCCTCTTAGGTCCAAAGTAACTACATTATATTTATCTATAAAATATGGTACAACTCCATTCCATTGTGCCATATTCCCTCCTGAAAAATGTAAAAAAATTATTGATTCTCCCTTATTAGGATATTGAATTACCTCTAACTCTGTTCCATTAACTTTCACTCTTATTTTCTCCATAGCCTCGCCTCTCATTCTGATATTTATATAAACTAATAATCCATTATATAATTCATTGGCATTATTTTCCACTATCTATATAATTAATATTATATATCAAATAAAAAGCTCAACCTGGATCATAAATAGTTCCTTGCTGAGTCTTATAAAAAACATAATCAAAACTATAAATATTTTACAAATAGGAATTTTGAGTCTTAATCCAGTCAGATAACGTATCTTTAGACTGATACAAAAATTCATACACTATAAATTCAGGTGAAATAATATCTATGATGTCCTTTAATATTTCATCCTCAAAAGGTCTATGTACATCAAGCTTACCTACTGTAATCAAATTATGAATGTATCTGTCTTCTAAGGAACTCGATAGTAGTGGAGATTTATAGTCAAAGCCTTCCCTCATTTTTTCTACGCTATTTCCTAAACTACATGCCGATACATGCATTCCATAAATATATTTTCTTAGCTCTCCCATTTGATTAAGAGCTGTATTAATAGATGATATAAGCTCATCTAAGGAATAAACATCGTCCTGTGATAAAGCAAAGTGAGATAAATCAAATAAAAATCCTTTGTTTTTATAGTTAACCTTTTCATAAATTTCTCTCATCAAATCTGGTTTATCAAACCTAATCCCAGGTCCCCACATATTCTCAAAAAGAAGTAATATGTCGCTGTCTTTCGTAAAAGCCTGATTAATTAAATCAACAGCACAGCTTACAATCTCTTCATCTGTATACCTATAATCCCCTGTGTAAATATCATGAATATCCATATCTGCTATATGCATCACCATATACCTTACATTAAGTGATTTAGCAATTTCGAACTCTTTTTTGTACCAATCCACAAGAGCTTTTGAACTCGATCCATTATATAACTCATGTATATTTTCTTTTGAAATAAGATTATGGAGCAAGGCTTCATGATTTCCCTTCCAAAAATCCATCCAGTATGACCAGGTTCTAAGATGAAGTCCATGAACTATCTCTTTGCTTACTTTTATATCTTCTTCATAAAGCATCAGCTCTACTGCATCTATATTGTGATGCTTTAAAAAATCCTCTACGCTTTCTTTTCCTTCGTTAAATTTATCTATAGTCTGAGTAAAGTTTGCAAGGTTAATTAGCTTTTTCATATACTATCCTCATTGTCGAAAATTCATGAACACAAAACCATGTTACTTAAAAAATACCACAAAAAAAGCCTTTCGAAAAAGACTTTTATACATAATAAATATTTACAATCATTTAATCTTCTAATGATAGCTCCGTTTTAAATACTATTACAGCACTTCCAGATACTTTTACCTCTATAGGCTGTTGATTCTCTATTCTAACATCAACTTCAATAATACCAGTTCTTCCTATAGTTTCTCCTTGCTTCGCCTTAAAATTAAACACCGAGTTGTCATGCTTAACAATATTGTGGTGTACTAGATAAGCACCTAAAGGACCATTTGCATTTCCAGTTACAGGGTCTTCATTTATTCCTATTGCAGGAGCAAACATCCTTCCATTTACTAAAATTTCACTATCCTCAGAATTCAAAGTAAAAACATAATACCCATTGCAATTAATGACTTCGCTTAGTTTACATAAGGTCTCATAGTTTGGCTTCATTTTATTTAGAATCTCTATGCTTTTTATTCCTATCATTACTTTTGAGTGTCCTGTTGAAACAATCTGGATTTCTTGATTTTCTAATAAATCTTCCTCGCTTATATGCAAAGCTGAAAGCAGAGTTTTTTTATTTTCTCCTTCGATTATGCTTCCAAGTTCAATTTTTCCTTGTGTCATTATAATTCTATAATCCCCATTTTCTTTTACTATGTCTACTGGCAAAATTCCTGCACCTGTTTTATGATACACTCGCGAACTATCTAGATTATTTTCAATTGCCCTTGCATAGTGAGCTGCAATAGTTGCATGTCCACAAATTGGAACTTCATGTGTAGGAGTAAAAAATCTCACATGAACATCGTATTCATCACTATCTGAAGAAAAAATAAAAGCTGTCTCAGAATTATTAAGCTCTCTGGCTATTTTTTGCATTTCTATTTCTGCCAGACCATCAGCATTTGTTATTACTCCTGCTGGATTTCCTTTTAATTTTTCTTTTGTAAATGAATCTATTTGATATAAATTATACATATTTCTCATAATATTCCTCCCCCTAAAAATTGCTCTTGTCTCTATTACAATTTCCCTAAATATATTAAATTTCATTCATATATTATATAATGAATTATAATTTTGTTGAAATTCAAATACAAGTATGCACTTTCTACTCAGTTACTTACTATTTGGAAAGAGGAGAAAAAATGGATAACGATAACATTAACGAGTTTCCAAACAAAAGAAAAAGACAAAAAGACTTTAACTGCTCTTTGGGATTCGCCATGACGGTGATTGGTAGCAAATGGCGTGCGATAGTCCTTTGGCATATATTAAAGTCTAATCCTATACGATATGGTCAATTAAAAAAATCTATCCCCAAAATAAGTCACAAAGTGCTATCTCAAGAATTAAAAAACTTGGAAAATGATAGCCTTATTAATAGAATTTCTTATGCCACTATCCCTCCTAAGGTAGAATATCTTCCTACAGATAGGGGAAAAACTCTAGAATACATTTTGTCAGAGCTTTGTTTGTGGGGGAAAGAATACATGGACTAATGTTTCATGATAAAAGCTACGAACATTGGATTTACTCCTTATTTACTCCTTTATTACCCCTGTGGGAGTATGTATTTTCTCTTAAATCTAATATACGATTAGAGCATACTTTAAAGTATCACATCAAATATCAGGAGGTATTATTATGTATTTTGTAGGTTTAATATTATTCATAGCTTTTTTGATTTTTTCTACTTTGCTTAGTGGATCTTTAGTATCCTTTATTGACCTAGCTAGTATTGTAGTTGTTTTGGGATTTAGTTTTCCTCTACTTATGGCTTCTGGACTTCTTTCAGATTTCTTGAGAGCTTTTAAAATTATGGGGAGTAGAGTAAATGTTTGGTCTATGATTGAATTAAATAAAACAGAACTAGCACTTCGCCTTGCTATGAAATTATTATTAATTTCTGGCTTGTCTGGAACAATTATAGGTATAATTTCTATAGCTTCACATTTAAGTGATATGAGTGCATTACTTCCAAGCATAGGTGTAGCTTTATTAACTCTTCATTACTCTATATTGCTTGTTTTCATACTTTTACCTATGCAAGCCAAAGTAAAAGCAATGATATTAACTATGGACAAGGACTATAATAATGAAAACTCAACTCATTAAAATAGCTGGATTAGCTAGTTATTTAATAATTCTAGGCGCTTTATTTAATTTCAACTGGATACTCATTTTAAATCCTAAACCTTTTTTTTCGGTTCTACTTGGTATGCTTATATTGACCGCTTCTCAATATAAAAAAGCCTATACCAAAGATGACATCATTTATAGTCTCCGGTGGAACCTTATATTTTCAAGTTTTCTAACTACACTTATATCAATACTTTCATCTATATCGACTATGAAGCTATCAGATACTGGAAGGCTAGATATTACAGAATCTATCTTACCTATGCTCTATGGCAGTATACTATATTTAATCCTCAACATACTTTTTAACAACCCTATAAAGGTAGCTTCAAAAGAAAATAGCTCTGAAGCTGCAGTAAAATCTGTTAATTTATTTGATCCTGCTTTATCACAAAGAATTTTCATAGAATATGGACTGACAAACAGAGAGTGTCATGTAGCCTCAAAGCTATTAGAAAATGCCTCGAATAAAGAAATAGCTGCCCAGCTCTATATCAGCGAGGCAACTATAAAAAAACATATTCAAAATATCTACCAAAAATTTGGAGCAACTGACAGAAGTAGTTACAAGGAGATATATATTAAAGAGGCTTCAAAGGTCGTTCATACTATATCTTAGCTTCCTTAATTATATCAATAAACCCTTCCCCATAATTTTCATACTTCTTCTCACCCACGCCCTTTATTTCTAGGAAAGACTCTTTATTCACTGGCAGATAGGCCGCCATTTCTTTTAACGCTATATCGTGAAATATAACATATGGAGGTAGCCCTTTTTCTTGGGCTATCTTATATCTATATTGCTTTAGCTTTTCAAATAGCTCTATATCAAAATCTATATTTCCACCTTTTATAGATTTACTAGCTTTCTCTTTTTCATCTTTCCTTTGCAATAAATGCTTTTTATGATGAAGCTTAGTTTTTCCGCTCAGTACATCTGCAGATTTGCTGGTTAATTTTAGCACTGGGTATTTATCATGAGTCATATGAATATATCCACTTGATACCAGTGTCATGATTATCTCGCTGATAGCACTATCACTGTACTCTTTCATTATTCCATAGGTGGATACATTGTCTAATCTAGCTTCTAATACTTTTTTATTCTTTGACCCTCTAAGCACCTGTATCACCATGTTGGCTCCATATCTTTGGTTCACCCTGTATATGCAAGAAAGTATTTTCTGAGCTTCTAGAGTAATATCTACCATTTCCGAGCTATCTATACAGTTACTGCAGTTTTTGCACTTATCACTTGCAAAGTCCTCATCAAAATAATTTAGTATTTGATTTCTAAGACAGTCATTTGTATTGCAGTAATTAACTAGGTACTGCAAATTTTTGTACAGCATCTCTTGCCTTTTAGGGTCTATATCATCGTTTTGAATCATGAGCTTTTGCTTTACTATATCTGAAGCAGAATAAAGTAAAATACAATCACTTTTTTCTCCGTCACGTCCTGCTCTTCCTGCCTCTTGGTAATAGGCTTCCATATTTTTGGGCATGTTGTAGTGAATTACAAATCTAACATCTGGCTTATCTATTCCCATACCAAAGGCATTGGTTGCAACTATAAGTCTTTTATTCCCAAGTATAAACTCGTCTTGATTATTTTGACGCTCCTCCGAGTTCATTCCTCCATGATACCCCACTGCCGAAAATCCCTTGTCATTTAAAATCTTAACCAGTGACTCAACTGACTTTCTCGTGGCGCAGTAAACTATTCCAGATTCAGTTTTAAAATTTTCATTTAGATACTCGATTAAAAATTTAGATTTATTGCTGACTTTTAGCACCTGATAATAGAGATTTGGTCTATCAAAACCAGTAGTGACCTCTATAGGATTTCTCAGCCCTATAAGGCGCTTAATTTCCTTAATGATTTCTTTAGTCGCAGTAGCCGTAAACGCTGCTACTGCTGGTCTTTGCTTTAAAGAATTAATAAATCTAGGTATTTCAAGATAGCTAGGTCTAAAATCATGTCCCCACTGACTGATACAGTGAGCCTCGTCTACTGCCACAAGAGATATCCTTATATCCTTAACTAGATTTATAAAAGAGTCAGTATTTAATCTTTCAGGCGCAACATAAACTATCTTGTAGCTATTAGCTCGTATACCCTCTAATATCTGCAAAAACTCATCGTTATCAAGAGTGCTATTTATAAATGCCGCATTTATCCCTAGTTCATTTAATGAATCCACTTGATCCTTCATAAGAGATATAAGCGGAGATATAACTATAGTAATTCCATCAAGTGCTATAGCAGGAAGCTGATAGCAGATAGATTTTCCTCCACCAGTGGGCATAATTCCTAGAGCATCTCTTCCTTTTATTATACTTTCTATCAATTTGTCTTGACCATTTCTAAACTCGTCATAGCCAAAATAGGTTTTTAAAATATTTTGTAAGTCCATATCCTTACCTCACTTTTTAGCTCTACTAAACTTTATGCTACTTATAATTGTACATTAATACTCTCTATTTTCCCTAGTGATATTTATTTTAACTTTTATACCTGCTATAATAAACTACTAGAAAATGAGTAAGGAGTGAAAATTATGCCAGCATTAATAATTAAATCAATCGATGAAAATAAAGCCTGTGCTTTTAGCAAAATCCTAATAGATGACCTTGAAAAGCTTCTAGAGTGTCCTAGAGATTATTTTAGCATAGAGCTATCTCAATCTAAATTCATCCTAGATGGAGAAATTGTAGACGGACATCCTACAGTAGAGGTTTATTGGTTTGATAGAGGGCAAGCTGTCCAAGATACGGCTGCAAAACTAATAACACAGCATGTAAATTCTGCTGGATATAGCAGTGTAGACGTTATTTTTTATCATCTTGATAAAGAAAAATACTATGAAAATGGTGAGCATTATTAAATAAGCGCAAAGCTTTTTAAAAATCCATTCCTATAAAAGCTAGATTTCCTTAATACTTATGCCTATATAAGCCTCTACTTATGTAGGCATATTTTCATTTTAAGCCTTTCTCAGAGCCTTATTTCTTAAAAATTTCGAGTTAGTTTTGCTGCCCTATAAATGGGTATGAAATAAACACGTTTTTCGTGTTAGTTTTCATAAATGGATAGTCATATCGGTAGATTATATTTTATTGCCATTGGATTAAGAGGAGGATTATGATGAACCAAGTTAAATATTCAATCATCATAAATGCAAGACCTGAAGTTGTTTGGGAAACAATCACTGACCCACGTAAATACGAGGAGTGGACCTATATATTTAGCGAGGGCTCCTTTTTTGATGGAGGATGGAATCAAGGCGATTCTATTCGCTTTCTAACAATAAACAGCAATAATAAGCTAGAAGGAATGATATCTGAGATTGCAGAAAGTAAATATCCTACCTATATTTCAATCAGGCACCTAGGCTTTATAATGGATGGTGTAGAGGATACTACTAGAAAAGAGTCAGAGCATGCATATGAAAACTATACTTTAGAGCTCATAAATGAAGACCAAACAAAATTTACAGTGGATATGGATATAGAGGAAGAGTATATAGAAATGTTTGAAGACGTATGGCCTAAAGCCATGGAAAAAGTTAAAGAAATAAGTGAAGACGCTAAGTCTAAGCCTATGAAGATAACAATACGCACTCGCATTTCTCGCCCAATCCAAACAGTCTGGGAGGGATTTACTAAGTCCGAGCATGTTACAAAATGGAACCATGCCTCAGATGACTGGTACTGCCCTCAAGCTGTTAATAACCTTGTAGAGGGTGGTGGCTTTGACTACACTATGGCATCTATAGACGGAAAAGTTTCGTTTCATTTCGAAGGGAAATATACAAAAATAATTCCTCATGAGCAAATCTGCTACGTCCTAGATGATGACAGAGAGATTGTCGTAAATTTTAGCATCATAGACGGCGGTGTTGCTATTGAGGAAACTTTTGATGCTGAAGGCACCCATACTTTGCTACAGCAAAGACAAGGCTGGCAAGCAATTCTCGATAACTTTGCAAAATATACGGAACAAAACCTCTAGATTATACCTTCTCATAGTCCTGTGACCTCAAATAATCTCATAAATAATATAATAGCTGCCTTTACAACGAAAACCACATCTTCTTACTTTGATTAGGTTATCGTTGTAAAGGCAGCTATAATAGTTCGAAATAGAATTAATCATATCAGTTACTTCTTCTTAAACTATTTAAACTTACTACTCATAACTTTCCTATATCTTTGTTTACTGCTCCTTGGCTTATCTGGTATAGTCATCTCAATATAACCTAATTCTAACGCAGGTAATAGATAATTATCTCTAAATGTAGGTCTATGCTTTAACTTAAGTAATTCCATAAGTTCTTTTGTAGAATATTCTTTATCTCCAATAATTTCTAATAGCTTTTCAACTTGTTCGGTAACTTGTTCCCCAACTTGTTCGGTATCTACAATTTCACATAAAGCATCGTATATAGCTTGTAATAAAAATTCAATAAATCTTCCTGAATCAGCACTATGGTCACATTCTCCAAGTACTTTGTAATACTCATCTTGCCTTTCCTTTATTAATGTTTCTATTGGTAGCCAACCAAATATCCCTAGGTGTATTTATTAGAACAGCACTAGCTTTGGATTTCTTTTGATTTTATCCATAATTAAAATACTTGCAGACTGATTATATTTTATCTCAATCCAGATGTGTTATCATACACAAAATTATTTACAGTCTCTAATATTTTAATTATTGCATTAAAAGGTTTTTGCGATAAATCACAACTTATATCTAAAAGCTTTATTTATATGCTTTAGTATTTTTTACTCTTTACTTGAAATAATATTTATCATATAACTCTACTTCACTTTGTTTATAGGAAATCGATTGTATTCGTGGAATAATTTCTTCAAAATGATGTGATTCCATATGATATTTTAAGGATTCAATAGAATCCCACTGCTCTATAAAAGTAAATTCATTAATATTATCTTTATTTCTAAAAAGTTCATATGATATACAACCTTTTTCTTTTCTAGTTTCTTCAATTAGTTGATTACATAACTCCAACATATAATAAACTTTGTTTTCTTGAATATAATTTTTTGCAATCACTGTTATCATACAGTTTCTCCTCCTTTACAATATTACATTTGCATGTCCAAACTAATTTCTAAAATCACTGCTGAAACATTCTGTTTTGTAGACAAATGCAAAAAAAGTAGATAGTATCTAATTATCTTATGAATTCACTCCATAAGTTGGGTATACTTTCAAATGTTGATTTTCTTAGAATATTCTTAGTTACTACTTATATTATCATATATGCTTTATCACTCCACCATCAATTAATACTGCATTACCATTAATGCCACCATTACCAGCAACAAATAATACAGTATTAGCAACTTCTTCAATAGTAACAAACTTCTGGACTAAGCTATCTTTGTCATTTCCTGTTTTAAAATAATCTTTTACAGCATCTTCTAAAGCACAATTATCTTTTTCAGCAATATCCTCAAAATACTTTTTAATTCCTGGTGTCCATGTAGTAACTGGCAAAACACTATTTACTCGTACCTCTGTTCCTTTTGTTAATTCTGCTAACGCTCTAGATAGTCCTATTAAAGCAGATTTTGTAACAGAATAGTGAACCAAGTCTGGATTTGGTCTTAATCCGGCTTCACTTGAGATATTAATGATTACACCATTATTATCTATTAACATTTTAGGTAGTACATTTCTACACATCCTAACTGCAGACATAACATTCATATTCCAGACATGGTTCCATTCTTCATCGGAGATATCAAAGAAAGGTGTAACTGGATATATGCCAATATTATTTACTAAAATATCAAGGTTTCCATTTTTATATACTAGTTCATATAGTCTATTGCAGTCTTCTTCTATAGAGAGATCTGCTATAATACCTTCAATTTTTGCATTAGGATACTTGATTTGAAGTTCATTAATCGTACTTTCAACTTCACTTTCTAAATAACTGTTAATAATGACATTTGCACCTTCTTTAATAAATGACTCTGCAATACCTCTTCCAATTCCACTTGTAGATCCTGTAATGAGAACTCTTTTTCCAGACATATTTAATTCCATAATATTCCCTCCATTTTTGTAGTTATTAAATTAACAATTTGCTTTGGAAAATAGCACCCAGTTTTCTGGGTGCTCAATCTGCTATATTGAAAGTGCTATTTTATATGCTTTGTTCATCCCATCAAGAGCTTTACCAACTTGATGAGCATCACCTATAACACTCACTTTAAACTTACCAATCAACTTTTCTGAAAGTTGATTATTTGATTTTGAGCCAATTGCCATAACTACAAGATCTGCAGGAATAACAAACTGCTTCTCCTCACGTTGTACCAATACGCCATTTTCTAGAATTTCTAATACTTTAGTATTAGTGAAAATATCGACATTATTGTGATTCAATGACTTAATAAGGAAATGTCTCGGTGCACTTACCATATCTGCTGCAAGTTCTGACTGCATTTCAACAATTGACGCCTTATGATTATGCACTGCAATATGCTCAGCAGTTTCAGCTCCAACAAGCCCGCCACCAATTACAACTGCATTTCCAAACAGATCAACCTTACCATTTAACACGTCATTTGCAGTATAAACATGTTTCATATCTGAACCAGGTATTTTGGGTACAATAGGGGTTGCACCTGTAGCAATAATAATCTCGTCAGGTTTTTCCGCTTCAACCAGATTAACATCTACCTCTTTATTAAGTACAACTTTTACACCTGCTCTCTTTAGCTCACTCTTTTGCCATACAGTAAGTGTGTTGAGAAGTTCTTTTCCTGGAGGTATTGCTGCGAGCAACCATTGCCCACCTAACTTTTCATCTTTTTCATATAAGGTTACATCATGACCACGTTTTGAAGCAACAATAGCAGCTTCCATACCTACTGGACCACCACCTATAACCATTACTTTCTTTTTATTATCAGCTTCAACAATTTTATATTCTTCTTCTTTTCCTGCTGTAGGATTCACTAGACATGATACCGCTTCTTGCTTCGCAATTTTGCCCTGACAGCCTTGCCAACATCCAATACAATATCGGATTTCATCAAATCTATTTTCCAACACTTTGTTAGGAAGATGAGGGTCCGCAATTGAAGCACGCCCCATTGCTATGAAATCTGCTTTTCCTTCTTTTAGTAAAGATTCAGCAACATGTGGTTGAACAATCTTATTTACTGCAAAAACTGGTATGGCAACAACCTTTTTAATTTGTTCGGCATAATCTGAGAAAACAGCTGTCCTTATAGCTGTAGGTGCTGAAACAACCGCGCCACTTTTATAAACTCCAGCTGAAGCATGTATCGCTGCAATCCCTTTATGCTCGAGTATTTGTGCTATTACTTTTGTATCTTCTGGAGTTAGACCTCCTTCTACCATCTCATCAACAGACATTCTATAGATAATCGGATACTCATCACCAACCAACTCTTTTGTTCTTTCAATAATTTCCAATGGAAATCTAAGACGATTCATAAAATTGCCACCATACTCGTCAGTTCTTTTATTTGAAAAAGGTGATACAAATTGATTGATTAAATATCCATGAGCCCCGTGTAATTCTACAGCATCATAGCCAGCATCTTTGCATCTACGAATTGCTTGAGCAAATTTTTCAACCATATCCTTTACTTCTTTAGTTGTAAGTTCTTCAGGCACTTCTGGTTGCGTTGGGTCTTGTATTGCTGATGGAGCAAGAGGTCTAAAACCAGTAATAGAACTGTTAGATTCTCTTCCAGCATGATAAACTTGAACAGCAATTTTTGAACCTGCTTTATGAACACGATTAACAAGCTCTTTGTGCTCTAACATAATTTCGTCAGACCAAAGACCAGGAATTCTCTTAAAACCTGCACCTCTTGGTTCGATTACATTGTCTTCACATATAATCAATCCCCATCCACCTTTTGCTTTTTCTTCATAATAACGAATATACCTTTCTGTTAAACGACCATCTTCTGAAGCATACTCCGTTAACATAGGAGGCACAATAAATCGATTTTTAACTGTCAAATTTCCAATTTTACCTTCTTCAAATAATTTCTTAAACATAAAAATTCTCCTTTCAAATTATCTTCTATTAAATATGCAACTATTAGGCTCAGTTTCCCAACATTTATTACAGGAAATACATTTAGGACTGTAGAATTTATTATCTTTCCATTTATTTATCAAGTCAGTTTCACACAATAAAGGCCTTGCTATTGAGAAGTAATTAATTTCACTAGTTTCCAAAATATTTTCCATAACCTCAACAGATCTATTTCCTCCCATTAAAACTACCTTTGCATCTACAATTTGTGCTACTTTTTCAGTTTGCTCTCTAAAATAGGATTGCTCGGCAAGTGTTTTGATTCCTGTTCTAGCTGGTCCAATTCCTTTTCCAGAAGACTCATTAACAGCACTGACTTCAATGATGTCTACCCCTAACTTGTCTACTTTTTCAAACACATATAACGCATCATCCATAACTAGGCCTTCATTTTTATCCATAAAATCATCAAAATTCAGTTTAATCATTATTGGATAATCTTCTCCTACTTTTTCTCTAACCGCTCCAATTACTTCATATATAATCCTTGCACGATTGTTAATATCCCCACCATATTCATCTGTTCTTCTATTATAATAGGGTGTTAGAAATTGACTTAAGAAATAACCATGTGCTGCATGAATCTGTACAGCATCAAATCCAGATTTTTTGGCTCTTTCAGCTGCAAGTGCAAACTTGTCGATCACTTCATGAATATCATCTTTTGTTGCCTCTACTGGTGTAATTCCAGTTACTCGATTTTTAACTGCTGATGGACCTAGAATTCTCATATTTTGGGAATCTGGATGATGATTTTGCGAACCACCTAAAACCATCTGCAAAGCTATTTTACTACCTTCGCAATGGACAGCTTCTGTAAGTTCTTTGTATTCTTCGATAAAACTATCATTGCTAATTCCAAGCATTCTCGGGTTTGGCCGTTCCTCATCTGATATAAATGCGTAACCAGTAATAATAAGAGCCACACCACCTTTAGCCAAAGAAATATAATGTTCAATCAAGTTACTATTTATATGGCCATCTTCGTCTGCCATTTTCATCCATAGTGCAGATCGAATAAATCGATTCTTTAGTTCTATAGATTTGACTTTACTTTTATCCCACAATGATATATTAGACATTTTAATCCTCCTTTTAGTATCTTGACGTTAACATAACAAACTAAAAAACATCAAACAAGTAGGCACTTTTAGGTAAGACTACTTACCTAAAAGTTAGTTTTTAAGCATTTAGCTACCTAGTCATACTCCTTGATTTGTATTTTTTTTTAGTATAGAATGTTGATAAAACATGGAAAGGAGCAACTCATGTTAAAATATAAAAACAAGAAGTTTGTTTGTCATATCGATTTGGGTATGGAACTTATTCGTGGTAAATGGAAAGCTGTGATATTATGCCATTTAAATGATGGTCCAAAAAGATTCCTAGAGCTTCAAAGAATTACTTGTGGTGTTAGTCAAAAAGTACTCAACGAGAAATTAACAGAACTAGAAAATGATGGACTTATTTTTAAGACTACTTATCCAGAAGTTCCACCACGGGTTGAATATGAACTCACTGATTTAGGCAAGGGTCTTTTTCCTGCTCTTGACCTTCTAGAACAATGGACAGTTAAAAATTATCCTTTTGATAAAAAATAAAATAAGAACTCTCCCAGTTAGATAAATAACGAATTGCTATTAAAACTCTAAAAGGTTGATATGTTCACAATTAAAACGGACTTATATTTCAGATATAAGCTTCTGAAATATAAGTCCAAAATAATAAACTTCTATTTTATATTTGTAAAAATATTCTTGTTAAAATAAATTTTTCTTTAAGATAGTTTGAATTGCTTAAACTTGCAAAGATTATCGTTCAATAATAGTGAGGATTATATTCTTACCACTTCAAAGGTTCTCTTTAATAATAGACTATCAATTTCTCTCATAGTCCTGCGACTTCAAATAATCTCATAAATAATATAATAGCTGTCTTTACAACAAAAACCAAATCTTCTTACTTTGATTAGGTTATCGTTGTAAAGGCAGCTATAGTTTTGACTATTAATTTTTATAAGGGTATAATTTTATTTGATCAAACTTACAAAGGAGAGATAACATATATGTTAAATAAAAAGGAAACAGCTTTACTAGTAATCGATATGCAATACGGGGGCGGTGCTCCTGACGGTTCTCTGGTAAAAATGCTAAACGTTGATGTAACAAAACAAGAAGATATAGTGACTCCAATGATAAAATTAAAGGACTACTTTAATGAAAATGAAATGTTGGTTGTCAACATTAAAACAGAATATGAAGAAGATTTTAGTGACTGGAAAATGCTAGCTGAAAGATTTGAAGTGAAAAAATACAATCATTTTGTAAAAGGCTCACCAGATGCAGAAATCATTCCTCCTCTAGCTCCTAGAGAAGGTGAAGAACTGATAATCAAGAATAGATGGAATGCTTTTTTCAACACTAATCTAGATGATTTACTTAAAAGTAAAAACATTAAGAATCTGATACTTGTTGGAGCTGCAACAGATGTTTGTGTATTTGAAACCTGCAGTTATGCTTTTTCTTTAAATTATAACTGTATCGTACCAATTGAAACTACAGCATCTTTTAATGCTGAAAGGAAGCAAATGGGACTTGAAATGCTTAAATTTGGACGAGCACAGGTTGTAAATGTAGAAGAGTTATATAATATGTTTTAATAGAATTTGGTCATATAAAGGGGGCGATTGTAAAATGAGGTCTTTTGACAACTAACCTCATTTTCTGACATCCCCCTTTTAAATTTTTATATCCTCTCTATCCCATCTAAATCAAAATATACGTTTCTTATTCTAAAAGGAGAAGGGTTTGAATATTGTAATTTTAATTTTTCAAAATCACTAATTCTCTTTGAGTGATAATATGGCTTATCGAATTGTAATTTTTCATTTCTAATCCAAATTGGGACTTTAATATTATGCATCTGTAAGTAGTAATCTATTAATGCTGATATCTTGGTTAAATATATTATTTCCTCTTCACTGCATAAATCTATGTCAACTGGATTTATTAAACTGTCTATAAACTTCATATCCTTGTATTTCAACATTTCTAATAGTTGATTTAAACTAGTATCTTCATCAGGATAATTAAATAGCGTTTGTAAATACTTATTTCCAATCATAGCCTAAATCCTCTCCCAAGTATTTAATAAAGGTTACTTGTCTTGGTCCTATAAGAGTCAAAGGTATATATTCTGAGCATATTTCGAGCAGTTTATCCTTAGTGGTAATGTTTAATTCTTTACATAATATATAGGCATCTATAAAATCCTTAGCAGGCTCTGGTCTTGCCGCTAATATTTTCATAGCTAACAGTTGCTTAGCTTTAGGTTTTAATATCTTTAAATTTGAATATATCTTATAGGTTTCTATATCCCCTTTTATAATTGATTTTAGTGGTTCTTTAATTTCTTCATTTATCCATCCATCCGAAAGATTAAATGCAAACTTAGTAAGATCTAATATACTGTCTAATAATTTTAAATTGGTTTCAGCAAATATACAATCTATATCTTTAGTTGCTGGTCTATTATCATAAACCATGGTCATAACAGAGTCACCATAAATTGTTATCTCTAGTTGTAGTTGATTTTCTTTTAATCGTTTATTTAGATAATCAAATATTTCTAAGAGTTTATTCTTATCCATCAAACCAAAGTCACTAAATAGGTCCATGTCTTTATCTCCAATAATTTCTAATAGCTTTTCAACTTGTTCGGTAACTTGTTCTCATACTTGTTCGGTATCTACAATTTCACATAAAGCATCATAAGCTTATCTCCTTTTATCCAAAAGAACATTATAATTGCTATGAACACTTCTTGCCTGTATATGGATATTATTCATTTAGATAATTATATTATAACCACAAAAAATTAGGAATTATTGAAAGCGGAGAAACCATTTTAACAATAGACAGCAAGGACTACCATTTTTCAGTGGGTGATGCAGTCATTATTATGCCCTACGTTATTCATAATTGTCAGCCTGTTGACATTGATAATTGGGCTTTTACTATGATTTATCTCGCTGATTCCTATAAAGAAGCATTTACAAAATTTCTCGGCGAAGACTTAAAAATAGGTATTGCTAAACTTGGACCATATGAATTTTCATTGATAAAAAATTTGTCTAAAACACTCTTGTCGGATAATAACGAGTTTGGGGAAGAAGTTGAGATTATTGATTGTCTCAATTCAATCATTGATTCAATCGAAGTAAAAATCGAAAAGAAAATTAACACTAACATTGAGTCCATACGCAACTATATCAATAATAATTTTCTTGAAGAACTAAGTCTTGATACTCTTCAGGATATGTTTCATATTGATAAATTCAAACTGATTCGAAGTTTCAAAAAGCTCTATAATATCACTCCAAGTGCATATCAGCTACAATTAAAAGTTGATTACTCCAAACAGCTCATGAAAACCGAGCCTGATTTGATTAGTGTAGCATTGGCATCAGGTTTTTATGACCAAGCGCATTTTACTCGTGAATTTAAGAAAACAACAGGGATGACTCCAAGATACTATATTATGTCAATGAAATGAGGATGTATAACCATGAAATGTGTTATGATTGTCAACGAAAATTTACCACGAGGCATTATTGCTAATACAACCGCAGCCTTAGGCATAAGTATTGCGTCCCTACAAGATGGTATGACTGGAAAAAAACTTGTGGATAGAAATGGTAGAATTCATGAAAGCATCACGAATGTACCTATTCCTATTCTCGCCTTGCCTGTTAATGACGTGAAAGTCTTATATGATAATCTCTTAGAGCTAAATGACGAAGACTTAAAAGTTATCGGCTTTAACGATGTTGCCCAAAATTCACATCATTATGAAGAATACGAAGCACGGCTACTACAGACAGCTAAGGATAATATCAATTATCTGGGCATATGTAGATATGGACCAAAGAAAAAAATTAATAGGCTGACAGGCAGTATGAAAATGCTGAGATAAACAGGTGGCAAAAGAATCGATATAGCTTAATATCACTAATCTCTTCAGTCGCTAATTTATAGTATCCCTTTGTTACTCTTTCCAAAACATTACTTTTTATCAACTTGCTCAGCTCATACTTAGTCATGCTATTTTTATAGAGTTCCTCGGTTTTCATAATATCATTCTGATTTTTAAATATACTTTTTATGTTATCTATCTCCATACTTCACCTCAATATTTATCCATTTTGCCGCTTCCTAGATTACCTAGCGGCAAAATAGATAAATATAGTCGAAAATATAGGTCTGTGCTTTAACACAAGTACTTTCATAAGTTCTTTTGTAAAATACTCTTTATCACCAATAATTTCTAAAATTTCAACCACATAACACTCACAGTATCATGTCTTTCTATCTCTTTAAACCCAAGCTCTTTGTACATATTTACAGTACCTCTATATAGCTTTTCTGGTTCATCACTATCCTCTACTGGAAGCGCTAAGACTGCCTCAAATCCTTGTGATTTAAAGTCATCTACAGCTTGCTTAAGTAAAAGTCTCGCAACCCCTTGATTTCTATAATCCTGATGAATCACAAAACAAATAACACAGCCTATTTTCTTACCTTTTATCATATTTTCTATATACTGATGAAGCCTTATGTACTCACTCGCGTTGTTTGCATTACACCATCCAATACATTTCTCTCCATCAAAAGCTAAGTAGCCTCTCATCTTGCCAGCTTTTATCTGCTCTATTGCCTCAATGCGATTTTCTGCCCCAGTTCTTTTACTCCATTGCTCAGCAGAGCAGTCTGTATGGTAAAATCTACAAAAACAACTAGACCAATGAGGCACTCCAAAATCAAGATTTTCGAAATATTCAGTAAATGTTGTTGCTAGCTCTGGACTTAGTGGTTTAATAGTATACATAAGCTTATCTCCTTTTATCCGAAAGAACATTATAATTGCTATGAACACTTCTTTCCTAAATCTGAATATTATTCATTTAGATAAAAATATTATAACCACAGAAAATATAAATACACTTATTTTCAAAATAAAAATGCCTTACTCCTGAATCACTTATAAAATATTTTTCATTATTCTATAGACACTACAAAATGAACAATATCACAAGTCAATACTTCTTCTAACTAAACAAAAAAAGTGGTCACTTATAGTAGAGTTAATCGTACCAATGTATCTATGGTTTTACCATATTTGAAAAAATCAAAAAGAACCGTCCCTATTGGCTAGTCCCTATTGGCTATTAACAGGATTTTTTAACTTAGCAGCATATGTATAATCAGAATTCCCTATGACAAGTGCTATCCTAGAATTCATTATTTCTCCTTTTCCTCAATTTATAGTGCAGATGTAAATAATTGGAACATAATTTGTTAAACACTTATATTAATCTTCTAAACATCTGAATGCTTGTAATCTTTACTAGATAATGATTTAAATAACTATATACTCATTAAGGAAGTTCTGGAATGTATGGTTTTACTGCATCTATTATCTGTTCTTTTACACCATTCTTATTATACTTTAGTAGATTAATTACTCTTTTTGGATATTCACTATCTTTTATTCCAAACTTACTACCTATTTTTTTACTTAAATCCTTGAAATTAAAGATTCTTAAAATATCATCAAGCTCTGTAGCACTTTCAAAGATTTCTCTTTTATCTTTTAAAATACATTCTATAAATTCAATCGTGAATTTTTCATCTAGTGCTTTTTTAACACTCTCCGCTACTAAAGTTTTAGAATCAAAATGCATACAACTCAATTGATAATCAACTTCTTTAGTAAATGCTTCCTTAATCTGTGTCTCTTTTACTCCATTATATAAATCTACAATGAATTTTTTAGCATTATCTACCACATCATCTTCACAACCTAACTGCTTCTGCATTACTAGAAGTAACTCGGGAACAAGAAAAAGATTTTCAACCTCTGAAACTTCTAAACAAAATATTCCGTCGTTTTTAAGTTCATCAACCTCATGCTTCATCCTATAGTCTCTATCTACAACACCATAAACTTCTATATTATCAAATTTTCCATATCCTTTCTTAGCTTTCACATAGTTTACTACTTGCTTGCATCCACCGCATGGTATGACATGGTAATTTTTATCTTTATAAATCTCTTGATACAGTAAATAATCTAAACTACTTTTTGTACCTTCTACAAAAACAATCTTTTTCTTAGTTCCAATTATTTCAAATATTAATTCAGTAGACAAGCTTTCATAGTCTTCAATATTTAAAAACTCATACTCCCACGTATTATCTCCATCAAATGATTTTACCCATAAAATTTCATCTGTATTTCTTGAAACTGCAAAATCTAAATCATGAGTAATATACATAAAAACACAATCTTGCCGTATTTCCTCAAGCTTATCCCATAGTTTATTAAGGATAGCCTTATGTATATGTAACTCCGGCTCATCTATAATCACTAATGTATTATCCTTTACAGTTAGCGCTTGTACTATCATATATAGTATAACTCGTTCTCCATCACTCATTTCTTTCCCATGATATCTATTTTTCCATATTGCATGAACTTCATTACCTGATAAATCAATTTTTCTATTTGGTAATAAATATGACCATATCTCTTCGACTATATCTATAAGAGTTTTTAGTGGTTCAGGTCTTGTTTTTCCTTGAGATACGCAGAGTTTATCCATTTTGTTCTGGTCTTCTAATAGTTTATTGTTCTTAGCAAATAATAGCGATAGGACTTTATCATAATCATTTATCAAAAATGTAGCTGGATTACTACCATACCTATATCCAATTTTACTCGCATATTCATTGGAATTTCCAATATATGCTTCTCTCGTCGATGCTTCTAATCCCTTTATTATTAACGTATCTGATATAGATAATGATTTTTGTGCAGATAATCTCTGTACTAAAAACTGAGAAGGATTGTATGGTCGTTGAAAACTAGTATCATTAAGTTCTTCAATCTTGACACTCAATCTTGTTTTGCCAGCCCCATTAGCTCCTAGCAATACTACTGGTTTTCCTTGTTGCAAATTCCTAATCTCACCATTTGGAAATTTTATCATGAGTTCAGCCATATATAACTCCCCCTTTAAATAATTCTAAAACTTAAATATATCTTAATATAATCAACCTATCTCTAGATAAAAATAAGATAACCCTTATTTATTGCCTTAAGCATATAAATTGGAAACCAATTATACCAGTTAATATTACTACTCTACATCCAAAACCGCCGTCACTTATGGTACGGCTCCCCCTTAATAATCCTATACGCCCTATAAACCTGCTCCAGTAATATCAGCTTCATCATCTGGTGTGGGAATGTCATTTTTGAAAATGATAGCTTATAATCTGCTCTTTTTAGCACAGCGTCAGATAGACCTAGAGATCCACCGATTACAAAAGCTATGTTGCTTTTGCCGGTGATAGCTAGGTCTTCTAGTTTTTCTGCTAGGTCTTCTGATGAGAGCATTTTGCCGTCTATTGCTAGGGCTATGACGTAGGTATTATCCTTTATTTTAGATAGGATTTTATCGCCCTCTTTATCCTTTATCATAATCATTTCTTTGTCGCTGAGGTTTTCTGGAGCTTTTTCGTCATCTACCTCTATGATTTCTAGGGAGCAGTATTTTGAGAGTCTTTTTGTGAATTCCTCTATCCCTAGCTTTAGGTATTTTTCTTTTAGCTTGCCTACTGAGATTACTTTTATATTCATTTTTACTCCTTGATTTTTAGTTTTTATTCTTATTATATCAAGTTTATGCAGGTTTATTTTTTTGATTTAGTATCATTAGGTTTGACAGCATGAGGATGCCTCCACCTGCAAATGTCATGATATATACAGGAACAGAATTTATTATCATTCCTGATATTACTAGCCCAAGAGGTGCTATGAGTTTTACTATGCTCATACTGATGCTTAGTACCTTGCCTCTTAGGTTGTCTGGGATGGATTTTTGCATGAGCCAAAGTATTGGTACGTCTATAAATGATATGGCTATCCCAAATATTACCATTATACTTATATAGTATATCATATATGCTAGGCTACTTGCATCAGCTAGGACAAGTGGAAGACCTAGAAGTGCGATTGCTACAGAAAGCGTAATGCTTGAAAATATAAGGAGCTTGATGTAGTCGATTTTTTCTATTATTTTGCCTACTACTACTGCGCCTAGTATCATGCCTACTGGAAAGGCTCCTTGGATGATGCCATACTGGTTTGAGCTTAGGTTTAGCAGGTTATTTATTATATATGGAAGTGGTACTGTCACGGAAAAGCTTATAAAGAAGTTTAGTATCACGAGCACATTTATCATTTTGACTATTTCTGAGCTTTTTCTTATATAGGTCAGCCCATCCTTTATATCTTCTACAAATCCTCCATCGTCATTTATTTCTGCTTTAGATTTTACATTGTAGTTAAAATCTATCATGGTTTCTATCCCTGCTGAAAAAATAAAGCAGACTGCATTTATGAGGATAAAGGTCTTGATGTCTGTAAATGAAAATATAAGTCCTCCTAATACAGGGGCAAGTATGAGCGCAGTTGAGTCTATTACTTTGCTAAGGGAATTAATGGACATGAGCTTTTCGTCAGCTACGAGGTTTGGTTTTGCCGCTTCAAATGCTATACCGAAAAATGTTGTAAATACTGTAGTCATAAATGTACTGATGTATATCATAGGCTGATTTAGTTCAAATTTTAATGTAAGCAGAAATAATATCGAAAACATCATTCCATTTGCAAAATCCATGAATACTACTATTTTCTTTTTATCAAATCTATCTGACATATAGCCAGCTACTGGACTAAAGATTATGGTAGGTATGAGCCCTACAAATAGAGTAAGTGCAAAACTAAAGCCTGAGCCTGTTTGTTTTAGCACATAGAGTCCTATAGCAAAGGTATAGATTGCTGAGCCAAATACTGAGATGAGCTTGCCTATTATAAATAATCCTAAATTTTTCATAACGAGCCTCCTTTTATATCTTAATGATACAAAGTGAGGCATACTCCACTGCAATAGCTAATTTCATATTTTTTAGGGCAAAAAAAGAGAAAAGGCGGGGTTGACCCTACCTTTTGCCGTAGTAAAGATATGAGTATACCTTTTCGCCTTTTACAAAATAATCCTCGTATTTACCTCCATGCTCTAGGTAGTCAGAGAATTTATCCTCTATGGTTTTAAATCCTAATTCATCAATTGAAAATCTTATGTTATCAAGCAAGAAGTTAGGTTTAAATTTATCCTCTATTATGGAGTTTGCGCTAAAGTTTTTAAACAGGATATAGCTTCCGTTTAGGTAAGCGTTTTGTTTTACATGATGGTCTATCTTGCTAAGAAGAAATTCTTCATGCTCAAATCCAAAGTTACTACTACCCGAAAAATCAAATACTGTGTCTACTAGCTTCTCCCCTATTGGCATTGATAGAAAATCACAGCAGAGGAATATGATTTTTTTCTTTAGTGTTGAGGTTTCCAGCATGGATTTTAGAAATTTATGTCTATTTATATCGTAGTCTACAGCTAGATATACAGAGTCATCTGGAAGCAGGTCATAGATATTTCTAAGGGAAAAGCCCACTCCTGTACCTAGCTCTAGTATTACTTTACCTTCTAGATTTTGAAAATCCAGACGTTTTTTCATCCACTCTATATTTTTGTATATGCTCTCTAGGTAGGATGTATCTGTAAACTTTATATAGTCTGCTATATAGGTGTTTTCCTGTTTGAATCTGCTATCTGCATCTATATAGCCAGGTCCCATTAGTATCCCGTCTTCTATGTGATATTCATGAGACAAGCTACATTTTAAGACCCCATCTATTATTTGATTATCCTTTATGCTTGCATCAGCTACAGTTAGATTTTGAGTGCAGATAGGGCAGGCAAACAAATCAAGTGTATCTAGTGGAATTCCTATGTTATGAGTTTTAGTGCAAGGCTTTTTCTTTAGCTCAGCTAATCTTTGTTCTAGATTTTGGCTTACTGCTGTAAGGTCTTCTAGTTGTTTTTTTACTATAGCTAGCTGATTTGAAAACAGCATTTCATAGTACTGGTCTTCTTGATGTGCTGTTAGGTTTCCAAAGGTTTTGAAAAGAAGTATATCTTTTATTTGATTTAGGCTGAATCCCATATTTTTGAGAGCTAGAATTTCATCTAGGCTTTTTTGGCAGCTCTCATCAAATTCATACTGGGCTCCTTGTTTATCTGGCACCAAAAGACCCATATCTATATAGTGCCTTGCTGTATTCTTTGTTATGTTGTTGATTTGAGAGAATTCACCTATTTTCATATATTTTACCACCTATATTTTTTATGAAAAGCTATATTACTAGTTTTGGTTTAGAAGAGCTGTCTCTACTGCTTTTTTTATGGTCTGGCTTGAGGCAGTCGCTCCCGAAATAGCATCTACATCTATTTTTTGCTCTACTATTATGTCTGCTGTTATTATTTCAGCTGGTTCGCCCTTCATATTGTCGTGCTGTAGCAGTTCTATTTTATTAATTCTGCCGTTTGCTATTTCCACCTCTACTTTAGCATATACTAGTCCCATATCGTATTCGCCTAGGTATTTGCCATTTGGAAGCTCTTTTATATTTATGGTTTCAAATTTTAAGTTCTCTAGCTTATCTGTCATTTTGTTAGCAGTTGATATAAAGCTTCCTGCAGCTATAAATAGTATTACTAAAGGAATTACCCCTGCTATTAACAATATTTTTTTAGTTTTTCTCATTATTTAGCTCTCCTATACAGTCTGGTACAGGTGATTTCTTACAAAATCCACTGCCTCGTCTATTTCTTGCTTGTTCGGATGAGATATTCCCACCACCAAAAATCCACCTTTGCAAGTGTATTCGTCTTTCATCACTTCAATTTGATTGGCTATCAATGCTTCTTTGAGCTTTTCAGGTGTCATTTCTTTCATAGATGAGGTCACAAGAAGCGCTGATTTGATGTTTGCTGGTGTTAGTTTTTTTGCAAATTCAATCAGCTCTGGCTTGCACTCTCCTGAATAAATTCCACTTACGAATATCCCCATGTCATAGCCCTCTATTTTAGGATTGTCTTTTATGTTGAATGCTTCTATTCCTAGCTTCTCTGATATCGCCTGTGCTATTTTTTTACTGTGTCCTGTCATACTTGCATAGATTATTACGTTTTTCATAACTATTTTCCCCCTAGTTTTTTTAAGTTGTTAAAAATTTTAATCTGAGCCTCGCTCATTATACGGATTTCTTCCTCTGAGAGCCCATCATACATCTCGCTGATAAAGTTCATGCCGTATTCTTCATTGTCTTTTGACCACTGCTCACATTTCGAGGTTCTTAGTATTCTCATTGCCCTCTTGTCAGCTTCATCCTTTAGTATATTTACAAACCCCTTTGCCTCGAGCTTGTTTACAATTTCCTTTGTGTTCTGATGAGATGTCTCACACATAGCCGCAAGCTGTTTTAATGTAGGTGGCTCCTCAAATGAGCCTAGCATAGTAAGCACTAGCCACTGCTTTGCTGTTAGATCTTTTTTTGCATTATCCATTACTGTCTGAAGTCTGTTTGCCAGCAGAAATATGTTGCCAAATATGAGATATCTTTTGTCCATCTTCTCGAAATCGTACATTTTGCTCTCCTTTTTTAAAAATATGTAATATGTTATGTATATATGTAGGATATTACCTTTTTAAAAGTTTGTCAAATATTTTTTGTAAATTTTCCCATATTATTTGCAAAAAATATTTAGAGAGCTTCGTCGCTGTTTAGCTTGCTTTTTATAGTCTGATATAGATTAATAGCTTCGAATCTATTGCTAACTCCTAGCTTTGAATAGATGTTGTTAAGGTGCCATTTTACAGTGCCTAGAGTTATGAATTGCTTATCGGCTATACACTGGTTGCTCATACCTTTTGTAAGGTCAAAGAATATCTCTTTTTCCCTGTCAGTAAGCTCGCTTAGGTAGTTCTCTTCTGCTTTGGTATTCATCCATTTTTTATGTAGTCTTTTCATCTGGGTTCTAACATCTGGATATACTGTTTCTGAGAAGTTCTCGTACTTTTCGAATAGTCTATCTATGAGCCTAGCTTCTCCTTCTGACTCTATAAGGTAGTGAACTGCAGTAAGAAGGCTATATACAAAGCCCTTTTCAATTAGCTCTTCAGCTTTTGAGATGAGCTGTTCATAAACGCTCATATCTACTCTTAGCTTATTTTTCAGTGCATATTCAGTTTTCATGCAGTTTAAAAATTGATAGCTTATGAAATGCTCCATATGAGCAATCTGATTTTCGAAGGTTTCGATTAAATTTTTGGCTGAGTTTATATGATTATTGTGGAGGTGGCAAAGTAAAAGATAGTACTCTACCGCTCCATGCATATGAGGATAGTTAAGCTCGTCTATAGTAGCTTTAGTTTTTTCTAGAAGTTTGGATGCATAGGCATATTTTTTTTCATAAAAATATGTAAGGGCTAGAGGAAAATTCATTATGTCCCAGTACCTGCCATCACTTAGCCTTAGATGATATTCCCAGGATTCTCTCACTTGCTCTATATCAGAGACTGCATAAAGGTTTAAGTTTTGGTTTGTATATGCCATGACAGCAAGAAAGCTTCCTTTTGATTTTTCAAAGCAAATTCCAGCTTTTTCATAATAGGTAGCTGCTAGCTTAAGGTTGATTTTCGATGCCTGAATCCTAGCATAGGACATATATACGTTTCCTTTTAGGATGTCATCTTTTGAGCTAGCTACAAGCTTTAAGGCTTCTTCTATCAGCTCTTCAGATTTTGATATGCTTCCACCAAAAAGTGCTACAGCTCTTAGGGCAAGCATATTCGCTCTTAGGCTATTATCTTTTATTTGCTCATCTGGTCTATGTAACAGGGTCTGCTTTAGTGTGACCTGGTCACCTGTTGTAAATGCAAGCCAGGCCGTAGCTATATACTGCTCATCTGTCATATTTTCTATGGTTAAGAGCTTTAGCTCTCTAAATACGGACTCTAGTTCATGGGTATTTGCTATTGTTTGGAATAATTCATACATGGTTTCACATCCTCTATCTAAAAAGCAGAGCTAATTTTTCTCAAGCTCGTTTACCTTTTTATGAATACCCATAATAGTTTCAATAAATAACTGATTTTCATTTCTCCACGGAGTATGTCCTGAATGTTCAAACCAGATGAGTTCTTTGTGAGGGGCTCTTAGACTGTCGTAGTAGGTGTTTACTAGGGATACTGGGGCGTTTATGTCGTGCTTTCCATGTATTATAAATATTGGCACAGAAAGGTCTAATCCTGTTTTTAGCAGGGATTTATCGTATAGCTTTGGGTAGACATTTTCAAAGGTAGTCACTATTCCTCTTATATAATTTACTTTATCAATCACAGAGTACTCCTCGCTCATGATATCCTCTAGGGTTGTGTAGCCTGAGTTGTGTATCTGAGGATTAGAAGACATCTGCTCTGATAGCTTCATAAGGTAGGTCGCTGATTTTTTTGTTACTCCCTTTCCATAGTAAGGCGGCACTCCTTGCTCTATAAGCTTCTTCTCAAGCTTTGTATCGCTGTCCTTTTTAGCCTTTTCAAGTACATACTCATAGCAGATTTTTTCTGTCTCTACAAAATCTACCATCTGACCCGAATTTATGACGGCGTGATAATCGCTAGGGTTTTCTATGGCTGTCCATACTGCAAGTGCAGTTCCCCAAGATTGACCCATGAGATAAATTTTATCCTTGTTTAAATAATCCTTTAAATATTTTGTAAGTGCTATGCAGTCATCTATGTATCTTTCTCTCGTAAGCTCAGCTTTGTTCACTGCTCTGTAGGATTTTCCTGAGCCTGGCTGGTCCCAGTTGACTATAGTAAAGTATTTTTCTAAAGGCTGTAGATACTGCCTAGTTTCTACTAGCTGTGTGCCTCCTGGTCCACCTGCAAGAAATAATATGACAGGATTGCTTTCGTCCTCTCCTCTTATGGTTATCCAATGATTTGAGCCATTCAGCTCAACCTCTATGAGCTTGGCAATGCTGTTTTCTAGCTTATTGCCCTCGCTATCTTTTATTTCAGGTGTGGATGCTGTATATGAGCTCCATGCTGTGCCTAAAACCATTACTAGCAGAATTCCCAGTGCTATATATGATTTTTTCCCTAGTTTTATTTTCATAATCAAACTACCTTTCTTAAAAATTTCATATAGTAAATTGATACCCCTATAACTACTCTCAGTATACATAACCATAGTTTATTTATCCCCTAACCAAAGTTAGGTTTTCTAATTTCAGGGTTTATTGTGTGATTAATGTATTATTTTTGAGGCATTAATTAAGAAGAGATATCAATATATGATAATATAAGAGTAGAGATGAAATTTTATAATAAAAATTCGGTTTTTAGATTTAAGGAGGAGTTTTCATGATTAAGGTATATACATTAAATGCTTTTACTGACGACGTGAGCGGCGGAAATCCTGCTGGCGTTGTACTTGATGCTGATAATCTAACTGAAAAGCAAATGCAAGGTATAGCAAAAAAAGTTGGATTTTCAGAGACTGCTTTTGTTATGAGCTCTGATAGTGCTGATTTTAGAGTGAGATTTTTCACGCCTTCTGATGAGGTAGATTTATGCGGACACGCTACTATAGCTACTTTCAAGCTACTTTTACTAAAAGGAAGAATAGCTACTGGTGTATATAAACAGGAAACTCTAGCTGGGATACTTTCGGTTGAAGCTTTGGCTGATGGAAGTATTTTGATGGAGCAATCTATCCCTGAGTATTATGAAATCATAGAGCCTTCAGAGATTGCTAAAAGCCTAGGACTTTTAGTATCTGAGCTATCTGAGGACTATCCTGTTCAGGTGGTATCTACAGGTCTAAAAGATATAATGGTTCCAGTTAAATCCCTAGAGGCGCTTAAAAACATCGAGCCCGATTTTGAAGCTATAACGGATATCAGCAAAAAGTATGAAAGCACTGGATACCACGTATTTACAACCGAGAGTCTCTCTGGTGCGGATTGTGCTTGTCGAAATTTTGCTCCACTTTATGATATCGATGAAGAAGCAGCTACTGGAACAGCTAGTGGTGCCTTATCTTCTTACCTTTTTAAATACAAGGTTCTAAAGGATAAAACCTATAACAGACTTGCTTTTGAGCAGGGCTACTATATGAACAGCCCATCTAGGATAATTGCCTCTTTACATGTTACTGACGATGAGATAACTGGGGTCTATGTAGGTGGAAACGCTATAGTAACAGGAGAAATTGATATCAAGAGAGGACTTTAGTTTATGAATATAGCTTTGGCTGCGCTTATAGGAGTAATGCTATCTTTTATGGTGCTCACAAACGGAACCTTGGCAGGATATCTTGGAAATTATCCAGCTACTGTTGTAAATCATGCTATAGGTCTAAGTATTGTTCTTATTATTATCTTTTTTAAAAAAATTAAAATTAAAACTTTGCCAAAAGCACCTTTATATATTTACCTAGGTGGTGCTGTAGGAGTTTTTACTGTGCTGTTTACAAATATAAGCTTTAATCATCTAGAAATGTCCCGTACTCTAGCGCTTGGGCTACTCGGTCAATCTATAACCTCTATTTTTATAGATCATTTCGGACTTTTTGGAATGCCACGAGTCAAGTTTAATGCTAAAAAGAGTATTGGACTTAGCTTTGTAGGATTAGGAATATTTTTGATGGATAAATTTTAGGAGGAAGAATGGATTTTTTATATATATTATCGGGTATGCTAGCTGGAACTACTGTAGTTACTTCTAGAAGCATCAATGCCAACCTAGCTAGAAAAATAGGTCTAAACTCCAGCACTTTTTTCAACTTCATAGTCGGCCTTACTGTATCATTTCTAGTTCTCATGGTGCTAGGAGATGGCATGGGTTCCTATTCAAAGGTGGATTTTTCTTCAATCCCATCCTGGGCATATATAGGGTCTGTCCTAGGTGTAGGAGTAGTTTTTTTATCAAATTACATGGCTGTTCGTATCTCAGCTTTTTATTTGACTCTGCTCATTTTTATAGGTCAGCTTTTTAGTGGAGTCATACTAGATTATTTCGTTTTGAACTCCTTATCTACAGGCAAGCTATTAGGTGGTTTTTTGGTGCTTGGCGGACTTAGCTACAATCTTCTTTTAGATAAGAGGGGGATGTAGATTGAGACTTCATAGGCTATTAGGTATCCTTACTCTGCTCGATTCTAGAAAAACCATAACTGCATCAAAGCTCGCTAAGATACTAGAGACCTCTGAGCGTACTATTTACAGAGATATTGATATACTATGCGAATCAGGTATTCCCATAACTTCTTCAAGTGGACCTAGTGGTGGTTTTTCACTTATGGATGATTATGATCTGTCACTTAATACTATGAAAGGCAGTGATGCTCTTTACCTCATGCTTTCAGGCATGGGAGTTCATCCTCAAAAAAATACTCAAATGTATCAATCTGTCCAAAACGCTTTTTTGAAATTAGAAAGTACTGTGTCAGATGAGCATAAGGAAGAAATAATAAGGGCTAAGGAAAAATTTCTCGTAGATTTCAAGCCGTGGTGGGGCGAGGATGTCTGCGAGGACAACATAGATATAATAAAGCAAGCAGTACTAGAGCTCAGAAAGCTCAATGTAAAATACGAAAAGTACAATGAAGAAAGCTCCCAAAGAGTTCTGTCTCCATATGGAGTAGTAGTAAAAAATTCTCAGTGGTATCTAGTTGCAAAATGCCATCTTAAAAACGAAGTGAGGATATTCAAGTGCAGTAGATTGAAAGAAATTGAGCTTTTGGATGAAACCTTTGAGATTCCAAAGAGCTTTGATTTAGAAAGATTTTGGCAGCAGAGCAAGACTATGTTTGTCAAAAAAACTGCTGTAACCGTTTCTGCCCCTTCCTATAGTGTACAGCTAGAGCTAGATGCAAATGACTCAGAAAGTCTGAAGGGCTTTATTGTAATCTCCTCATCTACTTCAAAGGGAAGGCTCACCTACGAGATAGATATGGTTTCTTTTTCTACTGCTTGCAATATACTATTTCCTCTTAGTGACCGTATCAAAGTAATAGCACCAGCTGAGCTTAAGTCCTGGATAGAGGATAAAGCAAAAAATATTTTGAAGCTAAATAGCAGTTTATAATTCATGACATACAGCTGTCAGTAATACCTTGGTATAATGAATGTATCCTAAAAATTGGAAGGGAGATAGTTTATATGCAAAGAAAAATAGTTAGTGTTGATGGATTCAAGGCAGTTGGAATGACTTATTTTGGAGACAATAACAATGGTGAGATTCCTAAAATGTGGCAGATTTTCAATCAGAAGTTTATGGAGATTTCAAACATGAGCAAGCCTGTGCTTTTCTATGGAATCTGTGATTCTGATGTGGATGAACAGGGCAGATTTCATTATGCTGCTGCAGTAGGCGTGGATTCATTTGAAAACGTTCCAGAAACCATGGTTACCAAGACAATCCCTGCTGGAAACTACCTAGTTTACACCTATGAAGGAGATATTAAAAATCTAGGAGAATTTTATGGCAAGATTTTTGAAACCTATCTTCCTCAGTCCGGACATGAGATGGATATGAGACCTCAGCTAGAGGTATATGATGACAGATTTATGAAGACAGGTGCTTTTGATATTTATATCCCAGTTAAATAGGCATCTATCCTGTTAAAGAACTACAGTTTCTCATATATGCCTAAACCTTACTTCATTCACAATCATAATGAAATTTAAAATTAAGCCTCTTGATTCTGTTTTAAGGAATTAAGAGGCTTAATTATTGTAAATAATTCAAAATATATATGACTTATAATCAATCTATTCATTAACTTATGGTTTTTTAATGGCTAATTTTATTTTCTCAATTTACTGTTATGGTTTTAACCAGTAGAATTTCGCAGGCTCCATCTCCAGTATCTGTTCTTGATAGGCTAGTAGACCACGGCCCATCTTCAAAAATTACATTCACAAGATACCCTGAAATTAAGACTACACTGTTTTCTTTTACAGTCTTGAGCTTTTTTAAAACTTCATCATTTGCAGGGATAATATGGGTATTAGAGGAATGCTGACCTACATGAGATACTGTAACTGGAGCATCAGGATTTAGGTTATAGTAGTACCATCTTCCTGATTGTCTGTACTTTACAGTTTCTATTAGCTTAGGCTGATTTAAGTCACCCCATGCTAGAATTAAATCCATAGGTGATATCATTGATGGATAGTCTGAGCAATAATTTTTTCTTCCTCTGACTCCAGCGTGTACCTCGTAGCTAGCTACTAGCTCCACTTTTATATTCCCAGCCTTAGTCTCAAGGTCTAAATATTGTTTTGAGCTTAGATTTTTTTGGATAGGATCAGGCAGATAATCAGGTCCCTTATAGTCTTTTGATAGTAGTTGACTAAAAAAAAGAGCTGATATAGCAATTATAAGTATGACAATAAGCTTTTCTCTATTATTTAATTTCATATCCAGCTCCTATATAGTATATTTTGAACTAATTTTTCTTAATTATATCATTATACTATTATTCCTTTTAGCTTTCCTCCATTATGCTAATAATTTTGAATTATCAGGATTTTTCTAAGATTAATTGATATAATTTATATATATAACAAAAATTTAAAAAGGAGGACTACTATGCACATTAATAATCTAAGTACTGAAGAATTAAAGAAGAGGCGGCTTTACTCTAATCTAGCTCTGTTTCTCGTTGCTTTTTTATGGGGTACTACTTTTACAGTTTCTAAGTATGCCTTTGCTTACTTTACACCCGTATATATGATAGCCTTTCGCTTTACTATAGGGGTACTGGCAATGTGCATTTTTTTCTGGAAGAAGATTTCAAAGATAACGCTTAAGGATTTAAAGGGCGGTATTATAGTCGGAATTATATTTTTTATAGCCTTTGTAACTCAGCTAATTGCACTTCAATATACTGAAGCTGGAAAGCAAGCTTTTCTTGCCGCCACCTATGTAGTAATGGCCCCATTTTTATACTGGATAATTTATCATAAAAAGCCTGATTTTAGAACACTTGCTGGTGCTTTTATTTGTTTTTTAGGTATAGGTCTGCTCACTCTAAATGCTAGCTTAAGTATCAGCTTTGGAGATGGACTTACACTTTTCAGCTCCTTATTCTTTGCACTTCATATCATGTTTAATGGCTATTTTGTAGAAAAGCAAGATCCTGTAATTTTATCTACTGTTCAATTTGCAGTGGTTGCCATTATATCATGGATATTTGCATTCTTTTTTGAGCCTTTTCCTACAGCCATAGGCTTTGAGGGGATAGCCTCAGTACTTTATCTAGGAATTTTTTGTACTGGACTTGCATATTTTCTCCAAACAGCAGCACAGCGCTATACTCTTGCTACACATGCTGCAATCATACTGAGCCTAGAGTCTGTATTTGGAATCCTGCTTGCCGCTTTAATGCTAGGAGAAGTATTTACTCTTCGCATGCTTATGGGATGTATAGCTATATTTGGAGCAATACTTATAACTGAGCTTAGAACTAGCTCAGAATAAATTAAAAACCGACCACCAAAAGTTAGATTTTAGGACTAACTTTTGGTGGTCGGCTCAGATTTTAGACTAGCTACGGTTTTATTCTTTTAATTTAGTTCTTTAAGCCACTGATTCACTTTTTCTAATAGCTCAGCTTTTTTATTTGCTGGTACTTTTATATTTACATTTACATATTCTTCATCTACACTTAAAAGCTTTTCTATTTGAGTTTTGCTCATTTTAGCTTCAATGTTTTTTATGTCTGGGCTTGAAAGCTGTTTTGAAGTAAAGTTTTCATAGAGCCATTTTTGTTTGTCCTTAGAAAGCCTTGATATAGCTACTGCTGATTTTATGGTTATATGGTTTTCTCTAAGTAGACTCTCCATTTCCTCTATTAGCTGATTTAGGCTGAGGTAGTTTTGTACCATTCTTCCACTTATTCCATAGGATTCAGCTATTATGTCCCTAGTTTTTACTCCATCACCTAGGTGTTTTTTTCTTCCTAGTCTTATGTACTTTTCTGAGATAGATTTTGCTTTTTCTACAGTAGAAAGCTGTCTTTGTATCCAGTTGGTATCTATAATTATTTCTCTAGCTTCATCCTCATTTATCTCATTCATTTTTATGAGGTTGCATTTTACAGCTTTGTACTTAGAGTCTTTAGTCTCTTCGTAGAGCATTTCTACGGCTTTTTTCCTATTATGCCCTGAAAGTATCATATAGCTATCCTTTTGCTCCCAAACTACAAGAGGATGCATGAGACCTTTATCCTTAATAGATTCTACTAGCTCTAGCATTTTATCATCTGGAAGTGGCTGATAGAAATTCCACTGCTCTGGTGCAGAGCTAAGCTTAGAAATATCTATTTCGACTACGCTAGAATCCTGTAACTCTTCACTTAGCTTTTCATCTTTTGGTGCAAATCTAGATACTACAGTTTCCATTATCTCATCTTTTACCTCAGATATGTTCTCAGATACTCTGCTTGCAGCTATTTCCAGTGATTTAAATCTATCCTTTTTTATAAAATCCTTTTTATTCGACAAGTGAGATGACCTCCTTAGCCAAGTCTTCATATGCTATGGCTGCTCTTGAGCCTGAGGTAAATACGCTCAGTGGTTCACCTGCAAACTGGCTCTTTTTGATGTTTATATCAATTGGAATATAGCTATTTAGTACTTTGTCCTTAAATAAATCCCTGAGGATTTCGCGAGTGACATCATTTGTACTCTCTCTCAGGTCCACCTTTGTTTCTATTATCCCTAGAAACTGAAGATTAGTATTTATTAATCTTGCTTCTTCAAAGAAATTTGTAAGTGGCTCGAGTCCTTCTATACCAAATGCAGATAGCTCTACAGGAACTAAAACGTAATCGCTTGCAACCAGAATATTGTAATTAAGTAGCCCCAAGAAAGGACAGGTATCTATTATTATGTAATCGTAGCTATTTTCGCTTTTAACAGGTCTTAGTATTCTTTCAAATACAGTTTCTCTAAGTTTTTTTGTAAACAGCTCCATATCAATAGCTGAGAGCATATGGTCTGAAATAATAAAATCTATGTTTGGATATTTAGTGTTTATTATGTAGTGCTGTAGTGAATTTTCCTTGATAAGTGCATCGTAAAGACTTTTTTCAGAGTTTTTCGAAAGGTCATATGAACGTGTTAGGTTTATTTGCATATCTGCGTCTATAAGAAGTACCTTTTTACCTTGCTGCATGAGTGAATATGCTAAATTTCCAGCAACAGTGGTCTTGCCT
Source organism: Acetoanaerobium noterae (assembly GCF_900168025.1). Classification (NCBI taxonomy): domain Bacteria; kingdom Bacillati; phylum Bacillota; class Clostridia; order Peptostreptococcales; family Filifactoraceae; genus Acetoanaerobium; species Acetoanaerobium noterae. The sequence continues at coordinate 150,881 of NZ_FUYN01000006.1, forward strand.
GATCCACCTTTGTTGTTGGAAACTGCTATAACTTTGGTCTTCATGTAAGCAACCATCCTTTCATCTATAAATCCCCTATCCTTCTTATATTATAGTTTATATTTCTCATGGTTACAAACAAAAAGGAGCTCTCATAAGTAGCCCCTTGTATAAATTGCTATTAAAACATGATATTTAGATATTGTGTGGTTTTGCTATGCCATTTTTTCCTTCATTTTGCTGATAGTAAAGGCAATTATGTGGAGCTAGGCAGTGCCACAGCTCTTCTCCTTTGGAAGCAGTGAGATAGTCTTGATTGATTTTTCCATCTACCATTTCTATAACTCTATCGGATTTTGCGGCTAGATGCCTATCATGGGTTACTATAATAAAGGTAGTTTTGAACTCCTTATTGATGTTTCTAAGAAGCTCATAAACCTGCTCCGTTGACTCGCTATCTAGGTTTCCTGTTGGCTCATCAGCTAGTATCAAAGTAGGGTCGTTTATTAGAGCTCTGGCTATAGCTACCCTTTGCTGCTGACCTCCAGATAAATCTGTAGCTTTGTTGTTTATTCTATCTTTTAGTCCCACTATTTCCAGTAGCTCGATTGCTCTTTGTTGTTTACGCTTTGTAGGAGTTTTATGCTTTATCCACGAGGGTATTATTACATTTTCTAGAGCTGTAAACTCTGGCAGAAGGTGGTGAAACTGAAATATGAAACCTAGGTTTAGATTTCTAAAGCTAGCTAGCTCGTCTGATTTCATTTTAGTTATATCTTTGTTTTGAAAATATATATTGCCAGAGGTGGCATTATCAAGCGCTCCTATTATATTTAGCAAAGTGGTCTTACCTGAACCCGATGGCCCTATTATACTCATAAACTCACTTTTATTTATATCTAGGCTCACTTCATGAAGCACCTTTGTCTGAATTTTAGTCCCATATATCTTGACCAAATCTTTTATCTCAAGTAATTTATCATCCATTTCTGATTACCTCCATAGGATTAAGGGATGAAGATTTTCTAGCTGGAACAAATGAAGATATAAGTCCTGCCATAGTAGAAATAAATACAACTAATATTAGGTTATCTCTTTTTACTACTATATTGAAAATAGGCCCCGAGCCACTAGTTGTTCCTATAATAAAGCCTTGGATGAGCAGATATCCTATTAAGATTCCAAAAATCCCACCTATAAAGCCAAGTACTCCTCCTTGAATCAAAAATATACTGCTGGCAGAATTGCTAGTAGCTCCCATAGCCTTTAATATACCTATCTGCTTTGATTTTTGAACCACTGATACTGCTAGTACGCTAGAGATTCCAAGAGCAATAGCTACTAGTACAAATGCCTGTATAGTAAGTGAAGAGCTAGACTGGCTATTAAGTCCAGTAAGTAGCTGAGCATTTTCAGCTTTCCAGTCACTTGCATCTATTTCAGGATAAAGCGCCGTTAGTCTTGGAGCTAATATATCTGCATCAAAGGGTTCGTTCATTTGGATTTCTATGTTTGATATATATCCATTTAGTCCATATATCCTCTGAGCTCTAGATAGCTCCATAAATATCCATGAACCATTTAAGGCTTCTGATTCTAAATCAAATATTCCACCAACTATAAAGCTTTGAGTGCTACCTCCAGGAAGACTTAGGTTAATTAAATCCCCTGGTGTTAGATTGAACTCATTTGCAAAGGAGGTTCCTATCAGTACTCTATTTGAATCTATATCAGATTCTCCCTGAACGATTCTGCTTTTTAGATCGTAAATTTCATCTGCTAGCTCTAGGTCTATTCCTTTTACTACTAAAGAAGTACTGCTTTCTCCTTGATTGTAAAGAGCTGTCCCTACAACTGATGGTGAAACTGCGCTTATCTCTTTATTTTTTTGAAGCCCCTCTATTATACCTTGGTAATTTCCTAATTTATCTTCTTTTTTAGGCGTATTTATATACTCAAAATCTGGACTATTAATATTTGAATTTGCTTTTGCTGTTATAGTGATGTGAGCTCTATTGCCTATAGTAGTGTCTATTAGATTTTCCTGCAATCCACTTATAAGTGAGCTTAAAAATATCTGAACTGCCACCCCAACAGCTATTCCTAGCAAAATAAAAAGCGTCTGGGCCTTTCCATCTTTTAAAAATCTTAGGGCAATCTTCCATTCATATAGCATATTACTCACCCTCAGACATCAGTTTTATTTTATCGCCTGGCTCTACTTCTTGAGGATTAAGAAGTTTTATATCTTCAGAAAAATCTCCCTCAATTATTCTTTTAGATCCGCTTCCTATTACAGTAACAGGCTGTTTTACAGCTACTGAATCTTTTTCTACTAGAACATACGCCTGGTTCTGTTCATATGAAAGATAGTTGGCATCTATTACATATGCATCTTGATATTCATTTAAGATAAGCTCAGCTGTTATGCTCAAATCTAGAAGAAATTTGTCGCTGTCTATAACTGGAATATCTAATTTTACTGCTACTGTACCTTTTTCGCTATCTACGCTTTTATCTATTTCTCTAACTGTTGTCTCTAGTTTTAAGCTTGTGTCTGATGAAGGGTATATAAAAGCTTTTTGTCCCACAAATACTTTTGTTATGCTTTTTTCATCCACTTCAATCTGTGCATACTTGTCATCCAAATCCACTATCTTCATGAGCGTCTGTCCAGGCTGAACAAATTCTCCTTCAGTTACATTTAGCTCTACAATAGTCCCAGCTATAGGTGATGAATAAGAGTATTTTCCAAATGACTGCTCTAAATTTTTAAGAGTTACTCTGCTTTGCTCTATGCTAGCTGAAGCTTTTTTTGCCTCACTGCCTTCAGGTGCATAGGAATTAAGTGTGAGCTTTGCACTTTCTAGCTGTTTGTTTAGAAGATTAACTTTATCCGTAACAGCTTCTAATTCTATCAATGGAATAGCTCCAGAATCATAGAGGGCTGTTTTTCTTTCAAGCTCCCTAGTTTGCTGAGATAACTCTAGCTCTAGCTTTTCTATATCTGACTGTGCTATTTCATATGAGGTGGTTACTATTTTATTGTAATTTGCTGAAGCTGACCCTACTGAAGCTTTGGCTTCATTGATGTTTTTGCTCAAATCACTGCTGTCTAGCTTTACAAGCAGCGTATTTTGATTTACTGCATCGCCTTCGTTTACTAATAGAGATACTAGCCTTGATGCCACTTCTGAAGTTACTATTCTAGACTCACCTGCTTCTACTCTTCCGCTGGCAAGAACAGTTTCTTGATAGCTGGATTTAGTAAGACCTACATAGCCTACTTCTTTTGGTTTTGTGAAAAATTTATATCCAAAAAATAAAATTGCAAATAAAAGTATTGCAATTATAAGGTTTTTTATTAGTTTCTTATTATCTTTCATTTTATCTCCTCCCTTTAGTTTAATACCTCTTTGATACCCTTTAATACTCAAATTAACCTTGATTTCTAGTGGGCTTCAAAAATCTTTTTTAATCTAAAAAAAATTGTGGAACTCGGTTCCACAATTTTTGAAAGGAAGAAAGACTTTCTTCGTATATTCTAAAAAGTAATATCTACATTTATAGTTTTTCCATCTCTAAATACTTCTACAGAGGCACTATCACCTGGTCTTTTTGAATAAAGCTCTCTTACTAGTTTTGACATTTGATCCATGTCCTTACCATCAAATTTAACTAAGACATCGCCTTCTTTAAGTCCTGCTTTTTCTGCTGCACTTCCTGGCTCTACAGATGCTATATAAATACCTGTTTCAATGTTAAGGTTAGCTCCAGTGGCTTGTTTATAGTAGTCCACATCTACTCCTCTTATTCCTAGATATACTCTTTGGAACTCACCTTTTTCTATAAACTGATCTACTATAGGTTTTGCAATATTAATAGGTATCGCAAATCCAAGACCTTCTGCACTGCTTATTTTAGCAGAATTTATAGCTATTACCTGACCTTTTGAGTTAAGTAGTGGGCCTCCACTATTTCCTGGATTAATTGATGCATCTGTCTGAATCAGATTATCTATGCTTTCAGTTTCACTGATTTGTATACTTCTATTTAATCCACTTATGATACCTTGAGTTACACTTCTTTCAAATTCTAAGCCTAGAGGATTTCCTATAGCAACAGAAATATCTCCTACTTCTACAGTATCGCTATCTCCTAGCTCAGCCACTGGAAGACCTGTTTTTTCAACTTTGATAACAGCTAAGTCAAGAGCTTTTTCATTCCATAGCACCTTGGCTTCCTGCTTACTTCCATCATAAAATAGCACAGTAACTGAAGTTGCAGTTCCATCGTCGACCACATGGGAGTTTGTAAGGATATACCCTCTTTCATCTACTATTACGCCTGTACCTACGCCGCTGGTTTGCCTTGCTCCAAAGAAAAAGTCATTTTGAGTAGATACTGTTGTAATACCTACCACAGATGGCATAGCTTTTTGAACTACAGCCTTGTATATCGTTTCTGGATTGTCCCCCTCAACATTTATCGATGCCGTCTGAGGGTTGTTGTTTTGTGTATTTGGATTTATGTTTTGCATAAACGGAAGTATATTTTGAGATATAACCAGCATGGTTATTACACTCCCAAGTATCGCACCAACAAGTGCTTGAATGAATCCTGAGCCTTTTGAACTCATCATCTCATCCTCCCTATATTATAAAAATATCTGAAACACGACTTCTTTCTAAAACCATCAAATCCATATCTTTGTTTGCGTATACGCCTTGCTCCTCCATAATACTAGCAACAGTTTGATAAGCCAGCACTGGCATATTGTTTTCTTGGCTGAGGTGAGCTAAAAGTACAGCTTTAGTTCCAAGCTTTGCTAACTTTGCAGCTACATCACCTGCATCAGCATTAGAAAGATGTCCAAATTCAGACAGCACTCTTTGCTTTAGATAATATGGATAGCTACCCATTTTTAGCATCTGCTCGTCGTGATTTGATTCCAGAATCACGAGCTCACTGTGACTGATATATTCCATAACTTTATCAGTGACACAGCCTAAATCAGTAGCAATAGAAAGCTTGTTTTTGCCATCACTAATAGCAAATCCACAAGAATCAACAGCGTCATGACTAGTAGAAAATGGATTTATCTCTATATCTCCAATAGAAAAGCTTTCATAGGGAGTAAATACCCTTTTATTTTCAGGTTTAATCTTTCCTAGACAGTTTTCCATGGATTCCCAGGTTTTTATAGTTGCAAAAACAGGCACATCATATCTTCTGGATATTATACCTACCCCTTTGATATGATCTGAATGCTCATGCGTGACCATGATTCCTCCAAGAGTGCTTAAGTCTACATGGTGCTGCCTTAGGTGCTCTTCTATTTTCTTGCCACTAAGACCAGCATCGACTAGTATCTTGGTCTTAGATTTTTCTATATAGTGGCAATTTCCACTGCTTCCAGACGCAACTGATATATATCGTATACTCATAATTACTGCTCCTCATAAGGATATTTAGAACTCCAAGGCTTCTATATAGTAATATTGATTTTCTTTAGTTTTTATTCTCCAGCAAGGAAATGCAGTAGCTGTCTTTGTTTTGGCTATCGATAGGCTCTCGTACTGAGCATAGTTATATCCCAAAACCACTTCAGTGATAGTTTCATTTTCCTCCATCATGTTGCTAGCTCTCATCACAGCCTCAATAGAAGTCATAACTATTTTTTTGTTCTTACTTTCCTCTACTGGATTCATTTTGAGCATTTCAAACTCAAAGCTTTCATCAGGAAAATAAGTAAATTTCATATAGCTGTCTTCCAAAAATCTATTTTTGTAAACAGAATTGTAAACAACTACGAGATTCTCACCTTCAAATGATGCGTATTTCAAATCAAAATCCTTGCCCAAATCGTAGGTGTCAATAAATAGCTTGGTATCTGATTTTGCGTGGTCTGTGTCAAATAAAGCTAGCTTTCGTTTTGCTTTTAAAGTCAGAGTCTTATCGCCCAAAATTTCAATATTACTTTTATATTCCAAAAACCTAGATTCCAAATCTCTGAGGTCAAAGGATTGATATTCAACCTTTAATGTACCCATTTTAGGCGTTTCTTTAGGTAATTCTGTGTGTAAATTTAGGTTTTTTTGTAGTAAAAATTGCTCTAGGCTTTCATAAGATTCTTTAGTAAAATAAGAATTCTCATCAGTTCTATCAGAAAATATACTAAACATCAAAATTATATTTGTAATTGTAAAAGCGATAATAAGATAGGTTTTAGCTTTGCCCCAATCCATAATAGAGTATCTCTCCCGTATATCCATTGAAAACATACTCTTTGCCTTCTATAGTAATCTGCCATGAAGGAATGAGCATATACTGGTTATCCATAAAATATAATAATTCTATATCGTCTATTTTGTCAAACAGCTCCACTCCGTTTTTGACGTTAAACTTGGAGCTAAGTACAGAAAACTGAGTATCTAAAACCTTAAATGGTAAAAGTATAGACTGGTCCCTCGACAAATCATAAGGAAGAATACTCCTTCTTATTCCTGTAAACGAATGTACAGTATCACCTACAACTATAAGGCTTAGCTTGTATTTAGAAGCGTTTGGCATGAGTCTCAAATCATCTATCACTTCTGTAAATACTATTTTATATCCATTTTTACCTTTGACTTTAACTGGAGTAGCTTCTTCATAACCTACTGATTTTAAATCTATATCTAGCTTTGTTAGAAAGTTCATAGCTCCAAGAACAGCATCTGAAACATCAGTGTCCTTTGAAGGCAGATTTTCATTCAAATACTCTATATAGCCGTTGGTTTGAATTTTTAAAAGCTGCTGCCCATAGTTATATGTGTAAATATTGGAGCCGTCTGTTTCAACTATTCTATTGATAAAGTCATATCTTTCATTAAATATATCTTTAGCTATTTCATCGCTTTTTTCAGGAGTCATACTGCTAACCGTATCATAAGCTTTATATAAGATATTAAACTCATTTCCGGGCACTAAAACTTCACTGCTTGATCCGAACAAGTACTTAAGAGAATAGTATTTTATATAGGATGATTTTTCCAGTTCATTTACCATCGCTAAGCTATTTTCATTGGATGTAAGCAATTTATAGGTTTTTCCTGAATCAACTATGTAGATAGCATTTTCATCTACTAGAGGAATTAAAATTTGAGTTATATCATTGAGGCTCTCTATCAAAGACTTCTCTAAAAAAAAACTCCTTGAAAGGAGTTTTCCATTTAATGAAGTAAAGCTAAGTTCTAAGCTTTTGGTCTGCTTGGCTTTTTCATATGCCATAGCATCTACCTCTACTAAGCCTTGGGCTTTTGATAAAGAAAGCTTCAAAAGATTTTTTGACTGCTGATAATATCGTTGTCTGCCGCTTAATATCTTGGTGTTGTTATTTCCTCCAAATCTAACTACTACTTGAATGGGCCTAAGTGTGCTTTGAAGTCCAGCTTCAAGGCTAAGTGAGTAGGAATATGGATTTTTCTCATAAAGATTGAAATTCTCTATAAAATTAAATTTTATAAATGTCAACACCACAGATGAAAGAAACAGAAAGATAAGCAAATTGCTCTTTAGCTTTTCTTTATTCATATTCATCTTCCTATGGTCCACCTAAGACAGATGGAGAATTTTTTACATCTAAACCGCGAATTATCTCATTTATTTCTATAATCTTTTTGATATAGTTAATAAATCTTGACTCCGAGATTTCGCCTTTTGCGTTTGAAAGAGTAACAACTATTTTGTTTTCCCCTGGAAATAGCTGAACTTCCTTGCTAAAAACGCCGAGTGCATCAACCACTAGTTCTATTTCTGCTTGCAATTCAGAAAAGCTTTCGCCTTTCTTAGTGTACAGCTCGATTCTAACCTTGTCGTTTTTTTGACCTGTTCCAGCTATTACAACTGTACTGTTAGTTGTAGAAAAGCTTTCGGTCTTTGGCGCTGTTAATATGGCCTGTTTAGTGTCAGATACCGATGCAGCAAAGGAGTTGATGCTTGTAGACATGAATATAACTGTAATAATTAGTGTTATGATTGCAAAGTTCATTTTTCTCAAATTATAAAGCACCTCCTTTTTCATAAGCCTTTTTCTATATCAATTTGATATAGTTTTCCACAATACCTAATTTATCTATTATAACACTATTGATTATACATAGAATTTGTTACAAAATTATTACACCATAATTAAGTATGAGTTACAAGATATCCACAGAATTATCCACAGGAAAGTAAACAGTAAAAATACTGCCTTTTTCTAGCTCACTCGATACCTTAATACTGCCCTTATGTTGCTTAATTATGTTATGAGCTATAGACAAGCCAAGCCCTGTCCCGCCTTGGGCTCTTGACCTTCCTTTATCAACTCTATAAAATCTTTCAAATATTCTCTTTATATCTTCTTTTGGAATTCCAATTCCACTATCTTGAACTTCAAAAATGGCATTTTTATCCACAACCTGTGCACTAATTCTTATGTTTCCATTTTCAGGCGTGTATTTTATTGCATTTGTAAGCAGGTTAATAATTACCTGCTGAATTTTACCCCTATCTGCATATATAGGCACAGCTTCATCAGAAATTTGCATATTAAGTCTCTGGTTTTTATTTTGGAAATGAACTTCTAGCTTTCTAACCGAATCCGTGACTATCTCTCTTAAATCCAGATGATGCATCTCCCATACTACCTTCTCATAATCCATGTGGGATAGCTGAAGCAAGTCCTTAACTAGCGAGGACATCCTGTCTGCTTCATTTTCAATTACCTCTACAAAGTTCTTGGATAGCTCCTTATCTTCTAGAGCTCCACATAACAAGGTTTCAGAGTAGCTTTTTATTGTTGTTATAGGAGTTTTTAGCTCATGAGATACATTTGCTACAAATTCTCTTCTCATATCCTCCAGTCTTTGGCTTTCAGTTATATCCTGAAAAACTACTATAGCTCCAGATATTCTTCCTGCCTCATCTCTAAAAAGGGCTGGTGATGCCTTTAGAATTCTTTTTTTATTGTTTTCAAATATTATGTTTTCACTGCTGTTTGATATGCTTTTTTGAAGTATTGCTCCATACTCTAAATCCTTTGAGTAATCATCTATTATTTTATCGTAGCTTTTGTCTGTAAGGTCTTTTTCCCTAAGGTTCAGCATGGATAGAAAGCTAGGGTTGTAGTGGATTATTTGGCCTTTTCCATCTATGGCAACTAGCCCATCCTCCATATGCTTTATTATGGCATTTAGCTTGCTCTTTTCTGAGGATATTTCCAGCAAAGTCGTATCTAGCTTTTCAGTAAGATAGTTAAACATGCTTCCTAGCTGACCTATCTCGTCATCTGATTTGACTGTAACTCTTTGCCTAAAGTCCCCTTTAGCCATTTTTAGAGCTTTCATAGTAAGCTGATTTATAGGAACTGTAATAGAGCCTGCCATCAAGTATCCTAAAACTATAGTGACAAGAAGTGCTATAACAGTCGCTCTAAGTAAAATGACAGTAGAATTAGACAGTGTCCTATAAACACTGTCTAAGCTTGCTCTTCCATAAATTATATAATCCAGATTATCAGATTGGTCCTCTTTATAGGAAAAAGCCATATGCTTTATCCTATATGACTCCGCATTATCACTTTGGATATCTTTTTCAGTTACTCTGTTGTTTAGGCTAGATAAAATAACTGATTTTTCAAGTACATCCATAGCATTCTTGTCCACAAAATCGAGATTAGTAGATGCTATTATGTTATATGAGTCTCCCTCAATGATAGATATTTCATATCCTAAGGATATAGTACTTTTTATGAGATTTTCCTGGATATCATCTTTATTTTCTATGAGGTCTACATCTTTTATCATAGTCCTTACGACATTGTTTGCTGTATAGGTTAGATTGTCCTTTACTATATTGAGATGGTATTTCTCAAACTGGTCGGTTATAAACACCCCTACTATGAGCATGGCGATAAAAACCAGCAGAAAATAAAGTATTATCAGTTTATAGCGTATACTTTTAAACAATAAATTTACTCTCCTTTAAAATAATATCCAACGCCGCGTTTAGTCATGATATAGGTAGGATTTGAAGAATCGTCCTCAACCTTTTCTCTTAGCCTTCTAACTGTAACGTCAACTGTACGAATATCTCCATAGTATTCATAACCCCATACTCTTTCTAATAGCTGCTCTCTAGAGAACACTTGGTCTTTTTGCTTTGCCAAAAATTTCAGCAATTCAAATTCTCTAACAGTTAAATCAATGCTAGTTGAACCTTTTTTAACTTCATACTTCATAAGATCTATGCTTAAATCCTTGTTTTTAATTATCTCTTTTTCCTGCTGGTCAGCATTTATGTTCATCTCTTGTCTTCTAACGTTGGCTTTTACTCTTGCAACTAGCTCTCTTATGCTAAATGGCTTGGTGATATAATCATCCGCCCCTAGCTCTAGCCCTAAAATTTTATCTACCTCTTCTTCTTTAGCCGTAACCATAATTATAGGCACTGAAGATTTTTCTCTAACTCTTTTGCAAATCTCAAATCCATCCATAGAAGGCAGCATAATATCTAAGATGATAAGCTCTAGCTGTTCATTTAATGCTTTCTTAAGAGCATCCTCACCGTCATAGGCTGTTATTATTTCATAGCCTTCTTTTTCCAAATTAAATTTTATTATATCGGATATAGGTTTCTCGTCCTCTGCAATAAGCACTCTATTTTTCATAGTTAGCTCCTCCATGTATTTCTTATATTTATATCATTATACCAAAAAAAAGATTATAACAAAGTTTTCCTTTTTTGAGGATAAATTTCCTATGGTATAATAACAATAGCAAGTTAAGACTTAATTAGGATGTGAGTAAATGTTTTTTCAAGAAACAAAAAATCTACAACTGGCTGACATAGATGTTCCAGCTATTTTCTTTGAGCAAATTCTGCCTGTAATAGATGGAAAATTTGCCAAAATATATCTATATGCATATTATTTATTAGTTTCTTCTAAAGAAAATGAAATGATGGATAATCAAAGCTTTGCAAATAAATTGAAGCTATCCCTAGAAGAGGTATTAGAGGCTTGGGATTTTTTAGAAAGCTGTGGAGTAATAAAAAAGCATAGCTCTGACAACGCCTTGGCTTGGGATTTTAGCATAGAGTTTATCGACTTAAAAAACCTTTATCTTAATAAATCCAATCTCAAAACTACAGTAAGCACAGACGAGCTTATTCTATTATCAAAAAATGAAAATCTAAAAGGCATGTTTGATAAAATAGAGGGAATCCTAAAAAGAATACTAAGCTACAACGAGCTTAGAACTATAAATGAGTTCATGAAGGAATACAACGTATCTACGGATTTAGTCATAGAGGCGTTTTCCTTTTCTGCCAGTATAAAAAAAATAAAAACTGTAGCTGGCTCCTTGTCTGTTCTTAGAACCTGGTATCTAGATGGTGTAAGAACCAAGGAAGACTTAGAACAACATCTTGAAAATAGGCATAAAAGGTACTTTACTTACCGCAAAATCCTATCCCTTCTTGGTGAGTACAGACTTCCTACAAAAGCAGAGGAAAAGCTCATGGATACTTGGGTTGACAATATGAACTTCTCTATGGAGGTAATTGAAAAAGCTTTTGAAAAATCTCTAGCAATTAAAAATCCAAACTTAAACTATGTAAATGGTATCCTTAAAAATTGGCATGAGAAGCTCGTAAAAAGAGGCTCTTCTCCTCATGTAAAGCCTGAAATAACAGCTTTAGAACATAGAACTAAGCTTATGGAGGCTATTAAATTAGAAAATAGAATCATAACTGACAGCGAGGATAAAATGCTTCACTACCTGTATACAGCTTTTCCTTTAGATATCTGTCTTAGTGCTGTAGAGCATTTGAAATCCGTTAATGCGCTGCTTAGTATAGAAAGTCTTTTTACATTTTTAAATAGCCCTAGTCAAACTGCAAACGAATCCAGCTCTGAAACTATAAAGCTAGCTGAAAAAGCAGATGGAATAACTTTAAGTGAAATTCAAGATATAATAGATGAAAAACCAGCAAGGCAAGTATCAAAGACTAGACCTACTAAAGCCTCTACTCTTGTAAACTCAAAGCTCGATAACGAGGAGCTAGAAGCGAAGCTAATGAAAAAAAGGCAAAAATAAATCTAGTCAAAATTCATAGAATTTATTTATAGTAAAGAAAGTAGGCGAAATTATGAAGGATCAGATTTTTAACAAAATACTATATGAATATCAGCTAAAAAGAGATAAAGCTCAAAAACAGCATGAGCAAAATATATCTGTACTTCATAGTAGATTTCCTGAGCTTGCAAAGCTAGATGATGAAATTTACGAGCTAAACTTAAGACTGTCAAAGCTAGCTATAACAGGTGAAAGCGATAAGATGCCTGAGATAAAAGCAGCTATAGATGAAAAAATAGCGCAAAAGCATAAGCTTCTGGATTTACATGGGATTACTCCTCAAATGCTGAAGGTTCACCACGATTGCCAGCTATGTAAAGACACAGGGTTCATCGAAAAAAACGGGCTATATGAAAAATGTACCTGCTTAATTAATAGGCTGATACAAGAGGCTTATAAAAACTCAAATATCACCGACAAAATAGAAAACGAAAACTTCAGTAACTTCGATATAAGCCTTTTTGATGATAATATTACAAATGAAGCCAAGTCACCAAAAGAAAATATGAAGTTTCTTAAGCAAATATCCTATGATTTTATTGAGAATTTTGGAAATAAAGACCAAAAGAGCCTTTTATTTTATGGGCCTCCAGGACTCGGAAAAACTTTTTTATGTACCTCTATTGCCAAAGCTCTAATGGACAATAGCAAAACAGTGCTTTACTACAGCTCTTCTGAGCTATTTAACCGGTTATCAGACTATACCTTTTCACGTGAAACCTTCTTAAAAACTAGCTCCAAGGAAATTCACGATTTAATCATGGATACTCAGCTTCTAATAATCGATGACCTAGGCTCTGAAATGACAAATAGCTTTGTAATAAACCAGCTTTTTAATATCTTAAACCTTCGAGAAATGCACGCTAGAAAGCTTATAATATCAACCAATTTGACTCCAAAGGAATTAAACGAGGTCTATGGAGACAGAATATTTTCAAGAATGGTCATGCATTTTGATTTTTATAAGTTCTACGGTAGTGATATAAGGTGGAAGCTTTAGCATGAACCCCCCACCACTGATACATTAGTTCAGTGAGGGTTTCCTATCATTAAAAACTAGGTATTTCAGTGACAAAGAAGGTTTACTTTTTTATTTCATACAGAGTATGTGAATATACTAAGCTTTATAAATACAATTCCGTTTCTAATTTTTCTTGGATCTATATAATTTCATAATACAAAACCCCTTTACTTAAAGACAGCTACAAGCTTCTTTCTTTAGTAAAGGGGTTAGTTTATATTAGCTTTCTTTTCCCATATAGAAGTATGAAGCTCCTAGAAGCAATGCTCCTCCTATAAAGTTTCCTAGTGTAACAGGAATCATATTCTGAAAAACTCCCATAAGTGATACAGTCTCTGGATGAGGCATGAATAGTGCAGTTGCAAATATTGTCATGTTGGCTACACTATGCTCAAATCCACTCGTAATAAAAGCAAACAAACACCAAAACACCATAATAAGCTTGCCTGATTCGCTCTTCATCTTAATTGAGCAAAGCACTGCTAAGCAAACTAGCAGGTTACACAAGATACCATTTACTAAAAGCGGTATAAAATCACCATTCATTTTAGTAGCTGCAGTTTTAAGTATAAAAGCTCCTGTAGGTGTAGCTGCTGCATTTGTAAGTGACAATAAAAGTCCTAGTAATGTAGAGCCTATAGCGTTTCCAATAAAGCTCCAAACCCAGATGTTAGCAGAGTCTTTCCATGTAACTTTTTTATCAAGTGCGCCTACCGTAAGTATCATATTATTTCCTGTAAAAAGCTCTGAGCCAGCCATGATAACTAGACTAAGTGCAATACCAAAGGAAAGTCCCATAAGCATTTTTGTAAAAGGAAAATTACTTTCTGAGCCAAGTCCCCCTATAGTCATAATTAGGAAAATTCCAAAACCAACATAGGCTCCTGCCCACATAGATGCTATCAAATATTTTATGATTCCAGATTTGTAAAAATTAACTTTTTTAACAGCAACCTCTGATAGTAGATTCTTCGTTTCTGTAAACAAATTATTTCCTCCTTTATCGTGATTTTTTTAACGTGACATAATCTTAACATTATTTTTATATCCTTAATGTGATAAAAGTCACACTAAATTGAAAATAATATACATAATTTTAATATTTTTAACAAAGCCATAATAGTTGAGTTCAAAAATATTGATAAAATGAACATGGAATTTACATATATTGTTTCAGGAGGTCAAAGGTGGAAAAGGAAAACGAACTTATAAGGATTTTAGAAGGCGAGTTTATACGCCCAGTATTTCAGCCCATAGTATCACTTCGAACAGGAGATGTCCTAGGCTATGAAGCACTCAGTCGCATAACTCTTCCTGATTCTACACTTAATATAGAAGAATTATTTCATCTAGCTTCTGAAAGAAAGCGCCTTTGGGAACTAGAAAAGCTCTGCAGAAAGAAAGCTCTAGAAGCAGCTATAGACAAACCTTTAAGAACTAAATTATTTCTCAATGTAGATGCAAATATAATTCACGACCCTGACCTTAAAAGCGGATTTACTTGGCAGCAATTAGCTCAGTTTAAAATCGACCCCGAGGATATAGTTTTCGAAATAACAGAAAAAAACGCTGTAAATTCAGTAGATGTTTTCATCGCTTCAATTGAGCATTATCGAAGCCAGAACTTTAAGATAGGAATAGATGATTTTGGTTCAGGATATTCAGGACTAAACAGAGTCTGTGCTTTTTCTCCAGATTACATCAAGCTAGATATGGATTTGATAAGAGACATAGATAAGGATCCTATAAAAAAATCTGCCGTGTCTGCAACTATAAACTTTTGCAAGGAGGCAGGAATAAGAGTAATAGCGGAAGGTGTAGAAACACTAGAGGAGCTGAAAGTGCTTATATACCTAGGCGCAGATTACGCTCAGGGATATTATTTATCAAAACCAAATAGTGAGTTCTTAGCTCCTAACTTCGATACCACATTTCAAATCACTAGCTGTCACAATAAAGCTAAGCCTCATTCAAAGGGACATATATTTGGAAAAATATCAGAAATTGGAACTGTAAATAAAACCGTTCTATTTAATAAGCCTTCTATTTTAGTTTACGATGCCATGAAGGAAGATTCTGCTATATCAGAGTTTTTTGTGGTCGATGAGTCTAATAAAGTATGTGGGATACTTCCTAGGAGGCATATTTTAGAAAAATTCAGTGGTGAATATGGATACAACCTCAATAAAAAAACTAAAATAAGCGATATCATGATAAAGGATTTTCTAGCAGTAGACGAGGCTATGGGAATAGATGAAGTTGCAAATCTTTCTATGGAAAGACAAGCTTCATGTATTTACGACTCCGTTGCTGTCACCAGTAATCAAGAATATAAAAGCACTGTTACAGTTAAGGATTTGCTTCTCGCCGCCGTTTCTCTTCAAGTAAAACGAGCTGCTGACTCCAATCCCCTTACTGGTCTTCCTGGCAATAACCAAATTCAAGAGATGATTATAAATACCTTTGTAAAAACCTCTCCTTGGTCAATTGCTTACTTTGATATGGATAATTTCAAAGCCTACAATGATGCTTATGGTTTTAGCAATGGAGATTTAATGATTAAGGCTCTGGCCGATTCCATGAGAAAATGTTGCTATGAAGGTATCTTTATTGGACATATTGGTGGAGATGACTTTGTTGTTATAGTAAATAACCACAACGCTCAAGAGCTATGTAGCTACATATGTAAGACCTTTAGAGAAGCTATCTGCTTTTTATACCATCCCGACGACTGGAAAAGAGGATATATAGTTTCTAAAAACAGGAGCGGCTTTACTCAAACCTTTCCTATCGTGACTCTTTCTATTGCAATAGTTACAAATAAAGCCTTCCAGCCTTCTGATATAGAAGAGCTCTCAAGTATGATTGCTGAAATCAAGAAAAAATGCAAGCAAACAGATGGAGATGTAATAATAGTCGTATAAAACTATAGGCAGGGAAGCCTTATTGATATTATAAATTCTCCTTCTTCATGACTTAGGCAATAAATGCTCCCGCTATGTGCCTCAATAATCTTTCTTACTATTGAAAGACCCAAGCCTGCTCCCTGAGAGCTTAGATTTTCAGAGCCTTTTAGTCTTGTAAAAGGCTCTGTTAGCATATGTAGATTTTTTAGCTCTATTTTACTCCTATTTGAAAACAAGATATCTACAAAAGCATCCTTACGTTTGCATGAAACCTTAAATACAGCTCCTTCTTGATGATATTTCATTACGTTATCCAAAATATTATAAAAAGCTCTTCTTAATTCCATCTCATTTCCTAATATTAAAATCTCTTCATCTGGTATCTCAAGCTCGGTAGTAAGTCCTTTAAGCTCTAGCTCCCTTAAGTTTTCAATTAATACATTTTTTAATAACTCACTAAAATCTACTTTACTACGCTCCAATGAATACTCTGCTGACTCAAGCTTTGCCAGCTCAAATAAATTCATTACTAGATTATTAGCTCTACTTGAATTTTCTTTTATTATCTCTAGGTACCTTTTCTGATTATAATCTTTTGTCTCTGATAGCATCATATCAATATAGCCGTCAATGCTCATGAGAGGATTTTTTAAGTCGTGCGATATATCCAAAATCAAATTTTTTCTTATCTTCTCACTTGCCTGAGTTTTATTTATTTCTTCATTAATTTTATTTGCCATGATAGAAAAAGCTTCCTTTACCTGAGCAAACTCTGTTATATCTTCCTGATAATCATAAAAATTATAATCTTCATTCCTAATTTTCTGTGTGAGAATCTTCAAATAAGACAAAGATTCTTCTAGTTTTTTTGAAGTATATTTAGAATAGATAAAAGTAAATAACCATAAAAGCCCAATAAGCACAATAAAAGACAAAGCAACTGCTATTCCAACACTAGTTGCACTATTTTGATTTTCAAATACAATTAATATATGACTAGCATGAAAATATACGTCTTTATCTTCTAGCCCTTTACCTTCATAGTACTTCTCAATGTACCTAATTATTTTAGTAAATCCGACAAACCACATAACTAAAAGAGATATAGTAATAGATAAATATATAGTGTACTTCTTTTTGAAAACATCTGATAGCGCAACCATCTTCATTTAGTTCACCCATTTCTCTTTTAGTGGTCTATCTGTTCAAATCTACCCAGCTATATTGGCATTATAACTAGCTTCATTCAGCCTTTTTACTTTTACTTTTCTCATCATAATATAAGCTGAAGCTAATAAACCCAAAGTAAATAATACATACTGGATGCTTTGCGATATAAAATTACTTTGAGTCATTACAGTGAGCTTATCCATCTCATATATTATATCTGATGGAATAAAAATATAAAACGATAACTGGGCAAAATCTATAATAGCGTGAACTAAAATCAAGGCCCAAATATTCTTACATCTAAGATATAATACTGCGCTAAATATCCCAAATGCAGTAGCATATATAACTTGAAACACTATAGCCCATTTATCTGCACCATAAGTGGCACTGGTTAAGTTAATTAAATGAAAAAGTCCAAAAGGCAGCGCAGATATAATTACAGCCTTATATAGCCCCTTACGTGAATTTCCCCATTTTTCTAGCATATTAAGAAATATAACTCCTCGACATAAAGTCTCTTCGAACACTCCAATCATAAGGCAGGTTAGGCTTACTAAAAGCGCTAAACCTATTCCTTTAAAGCTCCAATCGCTCCAACTAAAAACGCCTGCCTCTATGCTGATTTTTAGGGTGTCCATCATAGAATAAGCTACTATTCCCCAGCTAAGCAAAATTACTCCTAGTCCTAATATTAGACCTTTTTTTAGACCCTTTGTTGTTTTTATTCCTGAAATTTCAAATGTGCCTAAATATATCATCATCGGAAAAGTAAATAATCCAATAGCCGCTATTCTTTTTGCATCACTGATTAATAGGTTAAGTGTTGGATTTCCGTTTAAATATAGCTCAAGAGCTTTCTCGCTAGGCATGAGCTTTTCTACTGAAAAATAGATTGCGAGAAAAGCTATACAGCTAATCATTGCAGTGATTATGACATGATTTTTTAAAAATTCTTTAGTTTTATTCATTTTTATCTCCTTTTACAATAAGAACTCTACAAATTAATACGATAAAATATTGCCAGTTGGCTCTAGAAACCTTAATTCACAAATAAAAAAGCAGCTGATGACACTATCTTATCAGCTGCTGATTTCATACAAATTAAACGATTCTTACATCAACCTTAAATTTATATCCCAATCCTCTTATAGTATAAATGTATTTTCTATCCTTATTTTCAATTTTACTTCTAAGCCTGCTAATAGTAACAGTGATAGTGTTGTCATCAAAATAATATTCATCGTCCCAAACCTGCTTATAGAGTTGCTTCTTAGTTACTACTTTATCAGGATTTTTTAAAAAATAAGCTAAAAGCTTAAATTCTTTTGCTAAAAGTTTTATCTCTTTACCGTCAAGGGTGATTTCGCACTTGTCTTCATCCAATATAAACTCCCCTAGCTGGATATTTTCAGATATTATAGTACAATATCCATCATATATCTTAGTTCTTCTAAGCTGAGCTTCTATTCTAGCTACAAGCTCATTAATATTGACAGGCTTTACTACATAATCATCTGCACCTATGCCTAGTCCCCATATCTTATCTACATCGTCATTTCTAGCCGATAAGAAAATTACTGGTATATTACTTGTTTTTCTTATCTCTTTGACTAAACTCAGTCCATCTAGATGAGGCATCATAATATCAGAAACTACAATATCTGCTGACGTACGACTTAGTAATCTAAGAGCCTCATATCCATCACCAGCAGTAAAAGTTTCATATCCCCTTTTTTTCATAGTCTCATCTATGAGATTTCTAATATCTGCTTCATCCTCCACAATCAAAACTTTATACATCCCAACACCCACCTATGTTTTCTTTTTACTTTTTTATACAACAAAAAAGCCCTTGAAATCAAGGACTTTTTTGGTACCATCAATACTGGATTGATTTATTGGTGCGGATGGAGGGACTTGAACCCCCACGCACAAGGCGCTAGATCCTAAGTCTAGTGCGTCTGCCAATTCCGCCACATCCGCATGTGGTGGGCCCAACAGGGCTCGAACCTGTGACCCCCTGCTTGTAAGGCAGGTGCTCTCCCAGCTGAGCTATGAGCCCACAAATGGTGACCCCTAGGGGAATCGAACCCCTGTTACCGCCGTGAAAGGGCGGTGTCTTGACCGCTTGACCAAGGGGCCTTAAGCTGGTGACCCATCCGCGACTCGAACGCGGGACACCCTGATTAAAAGTCAGGTGCTCTGCCGACTGAGCTAATGGGTCTTAGTTGGCACTCGTATAATATATCAAAATCAAAAGACATTGTCAATAAAAAATTTAAAAAACCTCTAAGAGGTTTTTTAAATTTTTGAAGAAATCATATTTTTAGAAGAAAGAAGCTCCCAAAATTAAAAGAATGAAGCTCCCAAAATTAAAAGAATGAAGCTCTCATAATCGTCTGGTCTCTTCTTGGACCTACAGAAATAATCTTAACTGGAACATCGATAAATTCTTCTATTGTCTTAATATATTCCTTTGCATTTTCAGGCAAATCTTCATAGGTTTTCACTTCAGTGATATCACCTTTAAACCCTGGCATTTCCTTGTAAACAGGCTTTGCTTTTTCCAAATCTCCTAGGTATGCAGGGAAATCTGTAGTGATCTTACCATCTATTTCATAGCCAACGCAGATTTTAAGAGTTTCAAAATCTGAAAGCACGTCAAGTAGCATAAGTGAAATAGCCGTAAATCCATTAATCATAGCAGAATATTTAAGCACTACTAAATCAAGCCATCCGCATCTTCTAGCTCTTCCTGTAGTAGTTCCATACTCATGACCTTTTTCACGAATTAAGTCGCCTGTAGCATCTTCTAGCTCTGTAACAAAAGGTCCTTTTCCAACTCTTGTTGTATACGCTTTTGTTATACCTATAACTTCATTTATAGCTCCAAAGCCTACTCCACTTCCCACTACAAAGCCACCTACTGTAGGATGAGAAGAAGTAACATAAGGGTAGGTTCCAAAATCAAGGTCTAGCATTGAGCCTTGAGCTCCCTCAAATAGAACATTTTTATTTGCTTTTAGAGCTTCATTTATAATTTTCTCTGTATTATCCACATATTTCGCTAGTTTTTTAGCGTACTGGTTGTATTCATTAAATATTTCATCATAGCCAAGAGGCTCTGCATTGTATATTTTTGTGATAATCTCATTTTTCTTTTCTAACTCTTGCTTTAATCTATCTGCAAATATATCTTCTCTTATAAATTCAAGAGCTCTTATTCCTACACGCTCAGCTTTATCCATATAGCATGGACCTATGCCTTTTTTTGTAGTTCCAATATCCATAGCGCCTCTTTTTTCTTCCATTAAGGCATCCATAGTCTTGTGATAAGGTAGTATGATATGTGTACGCTCACTGATTCTAATACTTGAAGTATCAATTCCACGAGCTTCGAATTTTTCTATTTCCTCTAAAAACACTTTAGGATCAAGTACTACACCATTTCCTATGATGTTTATAGCTTTTGGGTTAAGTATACCAGACGGAATTAAATGAAGAGCATATTTCTCGTTATCCACAACTACTGTATGTCCAGCATTGTTTCCTCCTTGTGCTCTAACTACAACCTCCGCACTTTTAGCTAAATAATCTATTATTTTTCCTTTTCCTTCGTCTCCCCACTGAGAACCGATAATGGCTAAACCAGACATAAGCGCCTCCTACATACTTCGTAATAAGTCGAACTAAACAAATAATATTTTACCAAACATTCGTATTTATAGCAACCTTAGTTTTTTGTTAAGACTTGCCAATCGTTCAATTATAGATGAATACTCCTAAGCTTAATAAATTTTTATAAATTTCTATTGACGAAATCAAATATATCCACATTATCCACAAATAATTCAAGTTATTCTGTGGATAATGTGGATATCTGCATTTTATAGTAGAGAACTTCTAGCTTATTTCCCTTTTTTCTAAAATATTTCTTGATATGCTTAAAGTCTTCATCTATAAGAGGATTCACTTTTGGATTCATAAATTCCCCAAATTGCTGAGCATATTTTTGAAATCCAACTTTCTTATAGGATTTTATAGCTCTTTCATTGTAAGCTGCCACTGTGAGGATCATCTTTCTATATCCTAGCTCTTTGAAATACCATTTTAATAAAGTAGTAACTGCGTCACTGCCATAGCCTTTAGATAGCTCTCCAGGATCAAACACTATCCCAAGTTCAGCTCGTTTAAATAGCCTGCTTACATTTCTAAGAGACATATATCCCACCATCTGACCTTGCATATCAAAAACACTAAAGCATCGCTTTAAGCCTTTTGTTTTAAGCTCAAACCACTGCTGCCTTTCTTCTATATCCATATATGGGAAATTGTAATCGTAAAAAAGTAAATCGTCATGCAAGGACCAGTGGAGCATTTTTTCCACATCTTCCTTACGCATTGACCTTACACTTACTTTATTTCCCCATAATATAATCTTATCATCCATATTAATGCTTTACTCCCTCATGTGGGCTACATTGTGAAATAACTGGAACTGTCCAAGCCATGTCAGAGGAACCATACCTGTTTCTCCATGTCTGTGCTTTGCAATAATAACCTCTGCTATGTTTTTTTGGTCTGAATCCTCGTGATAGTATTCATCTCTGTATAGAAACATAACAAGGTCAGCATCCTGCTCTATGGCTCCTGATTCTCTCAGGTCTGATAGTATAGGTCTATGATCAGAACGCTGCTCTGGGGCACGCGATAGCTGAGATAGAGCTATTACTGGACATTCTAATTCTTTCGCTAATATTTTTAGTGAACGAGATATCTTAGATATTTCTTGCTGACGACTTTCTCCTTTTGAATCTGACTCCATAAGCTGAAGGTAATCTATAAGAACCATATCCAGTCCTTTTTCCATTTTAAGCCTTCTGCATTTTGACCTTAGCTCTACTACGCTTATGCCTGGAGTATCATCTATATAAATATCTGTCTTGGAAAGAACTTCCATTGCAGTTATGACCTTTGGCCATTCTTCCTCATCCAGATTTCCATTTTTAAGCTTATTTAGCTCAACTCTACTCTCTGCTGCTATCATCCTTTGAATGAGCTGTTCTTTACTCATCTCCATAGAAAATAGAGCTACTTTACAGCTATCCTTAAGAGCTGCATTGTGAGCAATATTTAACGCAAAAGCAGTTTTTCCCATAGCTGGTCTAGCTGCAATAAGCACTAAATCAGTTTTTTGAAGCCCATTTGTTTTTCTGTCCAAATCTATAAAGCCAGTAGTAAGACCTGTAATACTTCCTTTATTTCTATACAGCTCTTCCAATATTTCATATGCGCTTAGTAGTACCTGTGAAATAGCTGCCATGCTCTTTTGACTTTTAGATTGTGATATATCAAATATGCTTTTTTCAGCCTGTTCTAGTAGGTCCGCTACTTCATCTTCTCCTGCATAGCTTCGCTCCATTATAAAGCCTGATGCTTTTATAAGCTTACGTAGTATGGATTTTTCTTTTACTATTTCTGCATACTTGCTTACATGGCGAGTAAAGTCAGGAGCAGTAGAAAGCCCAGTAAGATAAGTTATTCCACCTACCATATCCAGAGATGATCTCTTTTTTAAGCCTTCAGACAAGGTTATAAGGTCTATAGGCTCGCTTTTTTTGTACAAATCCATCATGCAGTGGAATATCTCTCTGTGAGCATCCTTATAAAAATCATCCTCTTGAAGTACATCACTTACTACAAGCATTGCTTCTCTATCAATTAAAACACTTCCAAGAACTGATTGCTCAGCTTGGATGGAATGAGGCGGTAATTTCCCCTCCATAAGCCTACCTCCTGGATAAGTTGATTAATCCTTTTGCTTTACTTCTACGCGAAACTCAGCAGTAACATTTTGATGAAGCTTAACTGGAACTGTGTGAGACCCAAGCATTTTTATGTGATCATCTAATAGGATTTTTCTCTTATCTATATCAATTTTATGTTCCTTATTCAGTCTTTCTGCTATGTCCTTTGATGTAATTGAGCCAAATAACTTACCCCCATCTCCAGCTTTCGAAAACATAGTTACCGTTATAGCTTTTAGCTTTTCTGCTAAATCCTTAGCATCTTGCTCTTCTTTTTGTTTTTTTAAGCTTTCAGCTGTTTTTTGCTGATTCAAATCGTTTATTGAGCTTGCTGTAGCTTCCTTTGCCACTCCTTTTGGAATTAAGAAGTTACGTGCATAGCCATCGCTTACTTCCTTCATTTCGCCTTTTTTAGCTGTTCCCTTTACGTCCTTTAAAAATATAACTTTCATCTATTCTTCCTCCTTTAAAAATTCCATTATTAGCTCTTCTACTTTTTCTACTGCTTCTTCTGTTGATACATCCTTAAGCTGGGCTCCTGCAGTATCTATATGCCCTCCTCCGCCTAGTTTTTCCATCAGCATGTGAACATTGACATCGGATAGTGACCTAGCACTTATAAATACTAGTCCATCGCTTCTTTTTGCTACTGTAAATGAAGCTTTTACTCCCCTGATGTTTAGCAGTTCGTCTGCTATCTGAGCGGCAATTAAAGATGGGTTGTCGAGGTTTTCAGGACAAGAAGTAATTGCAATGCTTCCTCCCAAAATTTTCGCATTTTTTATTCCTTCAGCTTTTACTAAGAAGCTATCTAAATCTCCTTGGAAAAGCTGCTTAACAGCTATGGTATCAGCTCCAAATTTTCTTAAAAACGCAGCGGCTTCAAAGGTTCTAACCCCTGTTTTAAAAGTGAAGTTCTTTGTGTCTAGCGTAATTCCCGAAAGCAATGATTCTGCAATCAAGGTATCTATATATGGTCTATCCTTTACATACTGAATCAGCTCTGTGACCATTTCACTCGCAGAGGATGCATAGGTTTCATGATACACAAGCACCGCTTTATCAATAAACTCGACTCCTCTTCTATGATGGTCAATAAGCACGATTCTTTCTGAGATGTCAAGCAGTGCAGGATGCTCTGTAAAGCTCGGTCTATGAGTATCTACAACAATTAAGAGAGTCGAAGGAGTCATGACCCTAAGAGCTTCTTCTTTTGCCATAAATATATTTTTAAAATTATCGTTTGCTTTTAACCTATCATAAAGCACATCTATAGATGAGTTTGGATGGTCTAAAACTATATGAGCTTTTTTACTAAGCATCTTACAGATTCCATACATACCTATAGCCGAGCCCATAGAATCGAGATCTGGGTTATGATGACCCATGATGATTACAGATTCACTCTCATTTATTAAGTCTCTAAGCGCGTGAGCAATAATTCTTGCTTTTACTCTAGTTTTCTTTTCTACAGCCTTTGATCTTCCTCCATAGAAAATAGAGCGCTCATCTCTTCTTATTACTGCCTGGTCTCCTCCTCTTCCTAGAGCTAAGTCCAGTGAGGTTATAGAGTTTTTGTAGGTTGAAGATAAGTCACTTGCCATAGAAGCTGCTCCTATGCTCAGTGTAAGCGGTAAAGAGTTTCCATGGTCTATCTTTCTAATTTCATCTAAAATAGAAAATTTATCAGCTTCTAAATCACGCAGTGCTTTTTCATCCATAAATGCCAGATATTTGTCCTTGGTGATTTTTCTAAATGCACCTGAATGCTTATTTGTCCATAGCTTAATAGTTCGTTCTACCTCTGCCTCTATTATAGGTCTTACATCCTCTGATGCTGAATCCAGCACCTCGTCAAAGCTGTCTACCTGAAGATTTATGATGACTGGCTTGACCATTTCATAGGCGGTTTTTAATTCATTGAACTCTGTGACATCAAAGAAATAAAGTGCAAATGATTTCTCATGATTTTCATTTTCTATTATGTTGTATTTTATATCAAAGATTTTATTTCCAATTTGGGTACGCGTCTGCATATTGGCTGTATCTGATTTCGTAAAGTTATCGAGCATTATAGAAGGTACTACCTCGTCTATAGGCTTTTCTATCATATCATTTTGCTTTACTAGCTTACTGAATTTTCCGTTATACCAGGTCAGATTTCCAGTATTGTTAAGTATACATAGGGGAAGTGGAAAATCTATAAGGGTCTGCTTTGCAGTTTTGTCCATATCCATGGATAAGGTCTCTATATACTCCACCCACTGAAGATTTCTCTTTGAAATAATCTTGTGGTTATAGTAAATGAGATATAAAAGCAGCAAAAGAGCGGCAGAGCCTATATATAGGTTAAAATACAGCAGGGTAATGCTTAGAATTCCTATAATAAGAAGATAGGCTTTTGATTCAGGTATATTTATCTTAAGGCTAGTTTTCATTACATTCCTCCCAAGCTATCTTTTTAATCTT
Organism: Acetoanaerobium noterae; assembly: GCF_900168025.1. Lineage (NCBI taxonomy): Bacteria > Bacillati > Bacillota > Clostridia > Peptostreptococcales > Filifactoraceae > Acetoanaerobium > Acetoanaerobium noterae. The sequence goes on from NZ_FUYN01000006.1 coordinate 176,397, forward strand.
CTAAAATTAAATACAGCATCTGCAAATCCGATTATTGATATAAAGCTAGATACGGGCAGTAGTACAATCAGCAGAAGAATATAAATAGTCTTTGCACTTTTATTTAGCTTAGCGTGTTTAAAGAAATATCCTATCACTGCTATCCCTTGCAAGAAAAATAAAAGTATAAAAATAGCAGCCATATTTAAAACTAAGGTTTCATAATAAGGATAATTAAAATATCCAGAAACCAAAGTAAGCAGATAAATAATCAGCACACCAAGAGATATATTCCCTGGCATAGAAAATTCTGTAATGCTCGCCACATGGTTTTTATCACCAGTTCTTCTTATTATAAGAGCTGACATATAGTAGTTCAAAAACGACATAAGAAGCGTAGAGCCAATTATTATAGAAGGGAAAAACAGCTTAACTGAGCTAAGGATTTCTTCTACATTAGGTTTTTTTACATTTGGAATTTCCTTTATCATCTCATATTGAAGATTGAGAGATTCTCTAAGTATTGCAAGTATGCTGTCTAAAATATCTATACTGAGAAATAGCGAAAGCACTTGCATAAAAACTACTGTAGTAAAGGTCATAGCTAGAAATCCATAAAATACGCTCTCAAAAGCAGGGCGCTTTTCTCTCATAAAAAAGCCTATACATACCCCTGGAATGAGAAATACTAAAAGAGCAGAAAAAGCAGTTATGGGGTGAATAAAAAAGCCTAAAATAACTGTCGTTGTAACTGCACTTAATAAGCCATAATACATTTTGTTTCTGTAGGTAGTTATGATTACAGGTACAGATGTAAATAGCGATAGAAACGATAAAAACGGCACATAAGTACCTATTAATATGAATATAACTCCTATCACTGTAAGTAATGAGGACTCTATAAGACTTTTCCTATTAAAATCTATATTTTTTTTCTTTGGTTTTGGTTCTTGCAACAGCATCAGCTCCTAAAGTAGTCTATCAAGATATTATACCATAAACCTTATAGCTTGACATCTTTAGGGCTACTGCTAAAAAATTCAAAATAAAGTTCTCTAAATCTAGCTTTATAACACATTTAACTACATGACTCGCATTGATATTATCTAATAAAGCTCATAGCAACCTTTTTCTCTTGGTCTGGCTTCAATTCTTCAGCCTCTTTTGTATACATTAATTTCATCATATATGCCATGTTTTTACCAAGTACTCTCATAATTTGCATTCCCTCTTCATCTTGAAGAGCATCACCCGGTTTGCTTCCATGGATTACATTCCAGTAGTTAGATGAAGGAACCATCATCTCTGCATAGTTTAAGTAGTTGTTAAGCTGGTTAAATGCAGGAACTCCTCCAGAACGTCTAACTGCAACTACGCTTGCTCCTACCTTATGTCTTAACAGGTTACCATTTGCACTAGATACATAAAAGGCTCTATCTAAAAACGATTTCATAGTACCTGCAACAGCAGAAAAGTATACTGGTGAGCCTAGAATTACTCCATCTGCTTCTTTCATTAGCTGAATATAGCTGTTTACTTCATCGTCTTTCATTATACACTGCTCATCTTTTGATTTATAGCAAGCACCACATGCCATACATCCTCTTATAGCTTTATTTCCAACATGAACGATTTCTACTTCTATCCCTTGGTTTTCAAGCTCATCTGCCACAAGCTTTATAGCATGATAAGTATTACCTTCTTTTTTAGGGCTACCATTAAATGCAACTACTTTCATTTTTCTGCCTCCTTTAATAATTAAATTATAATTAGAAAAAAACCCAAATCTCTCAGATTTGGGTTTGGTATTTAGTCTACAACATATGGTAAAAGAGCAATATTTCTTGATCTTTTTATAGCTAAAGTAAGTTTTCTTTGAGCTTTAGCTGATGTACCAGTAATTCTTCTTGGAAGAATCTTACCTCTTTCAGAGATATATTTCTTTAGTAGATTTACATCTTTGTAGTCTATCATATTTATTTTTTTACCCGCGAACGGATCAACTTTTTTTCTTCTTCTTCTTGCATTTCCTTTTTGCATAGCCATCTTTTTTCCCTCCTTCTTTAAGGTAGTAAAACTGGCTTAAAATGGTACGTCATCATCATCAAGAGCACGGAATCCATCTGAATCTAAACCCTCAGGTTCAAAAACATTGTCATTTTGATTGCTAGAAGCACTTCTAAAAGATGAATTACTCGTTCTCTCACTTTTGTCGCCCCATTCCAGTATCTGAACATTCTCGGCAACAATCTCAGTGATATACCTTTTTTCGCCTTCCTTTGTATCATAGGTTCTATTTTGGATAGAGCCTTTTACAGCAGCTAGTCTTCCCTTAGCAAGATAGTTTGCACAGTATTCAGCGCTTTTTCCCCATACTACTATGTTAAAAAAGTCTGTCTGTTTTTGACCATCTTTACCAGTAAAAGCTCTGTCTACCGCAATGGAAAAGGTGGTGAGAGCATTTCCTGTTGAAGGAATGTATCTTAATTCCGGATCCCTTGTGAGTCTTCCTATAAGTATTACACTGTTCATCAATATCCCACCTTACTTTGTATCGTTATTATTTTTCGTCAAGCTTTACGATCATGTGACGAATTGCGTTATCCATAATCTTCAGGTTTCTATCGATTTCTTTAGGAACTTCAGTAGTTGACTTGAAGTTGATAAGAACATAGTAACCTTCTGTAAGTTTTTCGATTTCATAGGCTAACTTTCTAGTTCCCCATGTATCTACTTTTACTACCTCTCCGCTAGACTCGATGATGCCTTTAACTTTGTCAAGGACAGCAGTTTTAGCTTCTTCTTCTAGGTTTGGTCTAAGAACATAGATTAATTCATAATTTCTCATTACATTTCACCTCCCTTTGGACTGTACGGCTCTAACGTTAGAGCAGAAAGATGAGACAAGTATTAAATCTCATACTAATCTATAATATCAGCTTTCATAGCAAAAAGCAATTTTTTTGAACTTAAGCAGATTATTTTTTTGCTTCATCCTTGCTTATATGTTTTTTGAGTCTTCTCTCAAGCTCAGCTCTTTCTATCCAAAGCTGCTTGTCACACGTGAAACACTTTATGCGAAAATCCATGCCAATACGCATGATTTCAAAGGTGTTACCTCCACAAGGATGGTTTTTCTTAAGCTCTACAACATCTCCAATTTCAAATTTTATAGGCATGAAAATCTCCTCTCTTTAGATAAAAAGCTATCTATTTCGGATAATGAACTACTACACTTAAATCAGGCATTATTTCGAATATACCCTTTACATCTATATTATATTTTTCCATAACTTCTATTACCTTGTCCATAAGAGTACCGTTAAACTTTATAGATATCCCACAGCTCTTATCTATTTGTCTTGGAGTAGGAATTACCATTATTTTTATATCAGCTTTTTTTAGCATCTGCTCAGCAAACATAGCGTGGTGAGTTGATGCAAAACTTATTACATACATAATCTAAACCGCCAATCTATTTGGATTTTGCTTTAAGGCTTCTACTATATCATACATATTAGCTACTCTTCCAACAGCTAAATTGTCCTTTATATTGTAAAAATCTAAGCAGGTTCCACAAGATAATATTTCTACGCCCTCTGCTTCCATTTTTTTAAGGTTTTCAATAGCTTCTTCATTTTCTGCTGTTAGCTTAACTCCTGTATTTATAAAAAGCATCTTTTTAGGATAAGGCTTTGTTTCACTAAGAGTATATATAAAGCCCTTCATAAGAATCTTTCCTAGCTCTTCATCTCCACTTCCAAGCAGATTTGAGCCTATAAGTACTACCTCATTTTGAGCTTCTATTTTAACCTTTTCTACTTCTTGCTCGTTTGATTGATTAGTAGAGCCTTCTTTTGTTTTTATAAAAGTAATTTTGAATAGATTTTCTTCTTCCTTTAGCTCTACAGCCATCTCAAGTGACGCTGCTAGCTTCAGTAAGTTTTCTTTAGCTGTTTTATTGTCAACTGTAACCTCTAAAGCTCCCTTTTCTATACCTTCTAGCTCTTGCTTAGTTTTAATAACAGGCATAGGGCAAGCCATTTTTTCACAGTTTAATTTTTTAATCTCCATAATCTCGCTCTCCTTTTAATATACTTTAAATATAAAAAATGGTTAACATATCTCATTCATAAGCTGTTCATTTTAGCTTTAAGCTATGAAATTTCTAGTATGAGCTTAAAGCTTAGTAAATATATCAAAGATAAAATTATACGAGTAGAAATACTTTAAAAGCCTCGTATTTGTGAGTAGCTCATGAATCTCACTGCCCATCTGCTTTTGAATTATAGGGTCTATTAAGGCTACCAAAATCATAATATAAAGTATGGATTTAAATAACCCAAAGGCTAGACCTAAATTTTTATCTATCCATTTTAGAGATTTTTTATTAAAAAAGCTATGAAGTGTATAAAAAACTATATTTATGAGTATAGATACTACTATAAACAAGCTCACTGCCAAAACCTTAGGGTCCAAATCCAAAGCTTGATACCAAAATACAGAAATTATTTTAGTAATTAGCTCATGCATTATTAGCTGATATCTCTCGTAAAATACACTTGTGATTATTTCATCTGAGAAGTTAATGTAAATAAATCTAGTTAAAATTATACTCACAATAAATCTTATGCTTAAAAACAGTGACTTAGAAAAGCCTGCACTATAGCCTCTTATTATGTGGTAGGTCATAAATACAAGTATTGCTATATCTATTTTACTTATCATTTTTATTCCACCTTTAAAAATCTAATGCTGTCCCTAAAAACAAGTGCTATTTTATTTTCAAGTGGAACTACGCTTATTATGTCTTTTGGCATTTCAATTTCTTTATCCTCAAGAATGACAGCATTTTTAGATGCAATTAGCATCTTATCCTTGTATTTTCCAAGATATATTATATCATCTTTATAGTTTTGTTCCTTTACTATGTTTCCACTATAATCGATTTCCAAAATCCTGTTTTTCGAATCTAGAGTCCACATACTCAGCTCACCTATGTACATTTCAAAGAAATTTGCATCTGAATGTACCTTGTATAGCTCTTTAAAATCTCTATTCATAACTTCTATATTATTTATATCCATAAGAATTATTTTATCCTTGAGAAAACCTATATCTATGAAGATGTTGTCTTTTATATCCGTTGCCATGACTGCTTCAAGCTTTTGATTATAATAAAAGATACTATTTTTTAAATTGTCTTCGTCTCTAAGAAGACCACTGACCATAAAGCCTCCAGTTGTCTTATCTTCTGATACCTTATTTATTGTGGTTTTCGGATAAGTTATTTCTTTTACAAATTCACAGTTTTTGTTATAAATAAGAAGTCCATCAGCCTTTATATCAGTAGTAAACTTGAGAATAAATCTTCCATCAGAAAAAACATCTATGCCAGAGATTTGCTTGTCCACCTCAGCTTGGCCTACTATTTCGCCATTTTTATCTATCTGGTATACCTTTCTTTGTACCTTATCTAAAAGATAGATAAAATCATCTGATGAGCTGATGCTAAAATTATCACTTCTGATAGTTGCTTCAAACTCTTGCTTTTTGTTTTCACTGTAACTAATTAAGCTTTTACCGTCATAAGTAATTAAGGAATTTCCAAACCTTCCTATGTACATACTTGGTCTATACTCAATTTTTATTTCCTCAGATATATTTTTATCTGCTGGAAATAGATAAGGCTTTATATAATTTTTAATAGTGTAAGGGTTGATTATCAATAATATCAAAACCACTATTATCGATATAATCGTCTTTTTCAATTTACTACCTCCGTAAAAAAAAGAAAACTAGAAAGCTAGTTTTCAATAAGTCCTATTTCTCTAAACAGGTCTATGCCTTTGGAATAAAAACCAATTTCTTGGTCCCTACAGCGTCCTTGATAAATTTTAGCTATATCAAAATAGGTATTGGCAAGCTCTTTTTTGTTGCCTGATTTTTTTAGCATCTCAGCACATTTATTTAAGCTTTCAGTTGCTTCATCTATATCCCCTGCTTGATAAAGCAAATTAGCATATTTTCTCATTACTAAAGGCTCCATTTTTCTATTTTGGTCCTTTGAAGAAAGGTAAAGGGCTTCTCTTATATACTCAAGCGCTCCTTCAAAATTTTCTTCCTTGCAAAGAAGCTCGCAGTATAGCATCAATATCTCGATATACTGAGTATCCTTAAACTGTCTTTTGAGGATATAAGCCTCCTCTATATGCTCTTTTGCAGAAGAATAGCTCTTGAGATTCAAGTATACCTTTGCTAGTAACATCTGAGATTTAGCTTTTTCAGATGTTTTATTTTCCTTTTCAAAGCATTTGATTGCCATATGAAAATATTTTTGAGCATTGTCGTATTGGAAATTCTGAAGATAGCTGTTTCCCATTATAAAAAAGCCATTTCCTCTATTGTGAAGGTCTCCTACTTTCTCAGCTATAGTATCAGCTTTATGAGCATACTCAATCGCTTCTTTGTTTTGGTTATTTTTCATATATGCATAAGATAGATTGATGTATATGCTTTTTTCTAAATCTATATCTCCTATTTCCAGCTCTGGAATCATTGCTTCAGCTTGATGAAGCATGTTGGTTGCTGGCACATAAAAATCTTCTAAAATATAAAGCTTTCCAAGCTCGAGATAGCTTTTTATTATGCCCTTAGGGTCTTCATTTTTAATATATAAAACCAAAGCTTTTTCCATCATTGATGTAGCTTTTTTGTATTCCTTTTCAACTAAATAAACAAGTCCATAAATAAAGTTTGCTTTTGCACATTCATGAGAAATATCATAGGAAGTGCATAGATTCAAAATCTTAGAAAGCTCGCGTTTAGCCTCTTGATATTTTTCTGTTTTAAATAGTACCTCTGATTTAAGTATGATGCTAGATGCTATCTTTTTTGCTTGAGCTTCCTTGCTCTCAAGAAAATAATCGATAGGGGTTTCTAGTTTTTCTGAAAAATACTCTAAAAGGTCCTGACTAGGATAAGACTTATCTCTTTCTATATGGCTTATTTGCGCAGCTGTAATACGATTTCCCGCTAGCTCCTTCAAGGTAAGATTTTTCTCCTTGCGAAGCTTTTTTATCTTTTGTCCCAAGCTCAATATTTCCATAAATATCCCCCATTGCTTTTTTAAAGACAATTAATCCCTTTTCTAGTCTATAATAATATATAATTTATGATTAGAGAAGTTTTTTGTATATTTATTTACAAATTTTATTCTTTATAAAATATTTATAATCTGACCGATGATTTTTATAAATTCATCTACCTCAGAAATCGTATTAAAATATGAAAAGCTAACTCTTACTACTCCCTGAGCTGTGGTTCCTAGAGTTTCATGAGCCAAAGCCGCACAGTGAAGCCCACTTCTTACCTCTATATCAAACTCACTGTCTAAAATATATGAGATATCTGTAGATTGAGTGTCGTCTATATTAAATGAAACTACTGCACATCTTTTAGTAGGATCCTCTGGTCCGTATATTTTTACATTTTTATACTGCTTTAGTCCCTGTATCAAATGACCTGTAAGCTCTTGTTCATGCTTTCTAATTTTTTCCATTCCTACTTCTTGGATAAATCTTACGCCCTCTAATAGTCCTGCAATACCTACTGCGTTTGCAGTTCCTGATTCAAGGTGGTCAGGCATAAGATTCGGATGAATAAGGCTTTCTGAGTTACTCCCTGTTCCTCCCTCCATAAGAGGTGTAAGCGATATATCCTCTCTTACATAAATAAACCCTGTACCCATAGGTCCATATAGACCCTTATGTCCTGGAGCGCACAGCATAGCGATATTCATTTGCTGTACATCTATGTCAAATACTCCCGCACTTTGAGCACAATCCACTAAAAGAGGTACCTTATGAGCTCTGCATATGTCTCCGATTCTTTTAAGATCATTTACAGTACCCGTTACATTAGAAGCATGAGTTATTGCTACCAATCCAGTTTTTTCATTAAATGCCTTTTCAAATTCATCTAAATCTAAAAATCCATTTTCATCACATTTTACAAAGGTATGAGTTACTCCTTTAGCTTCAAGAGCTACGATAGGTCTAGACACGGAATTATGCTCCATAGCTGTAGATATTATGTGCATGCCTTTTTTTGCATAGCCTTTGATGCCTATGTTTATTGATTCTGTAGCATTTTTTGTAAATACTATGTTCATAGGGTTGTCGATGTTCATAAGCTGAGCAATTTCATGTCTTGCCTCAAAAATAGTTCTTCCAGCATCTAAAGCCATCTTATGTCCAGATCTTCCTGGATTTGCAGCTTTAGTTTTCATAAATTCGACCATTTTATTTATTACTGAGTCCGGTTTTGGAAATGTAGTAGCTCCATTATCAAAATAAATCATATAAGATTCTCCTTTATTCTAGTGAAAATAGTTTTTCCACCAATTCGTTTAGCTGGTCTTTGTTATAATACTCTATCGTTAGGGTTCCCTTTGCCTGAGTTCCTTTTAAACTGACCTTTGTTTGTAGTATATCTGTCAACCTATCCATAGCTTCTTTTATATGGACATCCTCAGAGCTTTTTTTGTAAGGCTTTGACTTTCTTACCTGCTCTTCTGTCTGCCTTACCGAAAGCCCTTCATTTATAATCTTTTGAGTTAGAGCTTGCCTTTTTTTCTCATCAGCTATTCCAAGCAAAGTTTTTGCATGCCCTTCGCTTATAGCCCTAGTTTCTAGCTGACTAGCTGTAAACTCATCGAGGTTCAAAAGCCTAAGTCTATTTGCTATGTAGGATCTGCTCTTTGCAAGTATGCTAGCCATATCAGATTGACTAAGCTTAGATTCTTTCATAAAGGCGTGTATAGCTTTGGCCTCTTCTATAGGGTTTAAATTCTCTCTTTGCAGGTTTTCAATGAGAGCAATTTCTCTTGTGTTCGATTTGTCTTTAACTATACAAGGAAGATTATGAAGGTTTGCAAGCTTTGCAGCTTGATATCTTCTTTCTCCTGCTATAATCGCATATCCATCTTCAGCTTTGCTTACTATTATAGGCTGAAGTATTCCATATTTTTTTATAGAAGTAGCAAGCTCATCAAGAGTATTTTTATCAAAGCTTTTTCTAGGCTGGTCTTTTCTAGGATATATTTCCTTTATAGGTATATTTTCTAGTTTTATAGCTATCACCTCAATTATAGGCTTGGATTAAATGAAATATAATTTAGTAAAGCTCTTTTATATCAAAGGCTCCTTTGAAGGCTTGCCTGCTTTTCTAGGGTAATTTTTAGGAGTGTTTGATATCTTTTTGATAACCAATATATTGTGGTTTAAGTCAGTATATGGAATATCTATCTCCTTGATATACTCAAGGCTACAGCCTAAAACAGCTAGAGCTTTTTTTGCCTGCTCTACTTCTGATTTTGCAGCTGGACCCTTCTGGCAAATAAAATATCCTCCCTTTTTCAAAAAAGGACTGCAGTATTCTAATAGTACTGGTAAAGAAGCTACTGCTCTTGATAGTACTATGTCATATTGCTCTCTATATTTAGGATTAGAGCCTGCATCCTCAGCTCTGCTATGAAGATACTCAGCATTATCAAGACCTACTCTAGCTCCTACTTCTTTTAAAAAGTTAATTCTTTTGTTTAAAGAATCAAGCATAGTCATCTTTATATCAGGTCTCATTATTTTTATAGGTATGGAAGGAAAGCCAGCTCCGGTTCCTACATCAATAGCCTTTAATCCTTCAGTCTTTAGCTCGTCTACTAAAAGGCAAGACAAAGAGTCTAGAAAATGCTTAGTATAGATTTCCTCTGGATCTTCTATTGCTGTAAGATTCATTACTTTGTTATATTCCAAAAGTGTGTCCATATATATTTTAAAATTATTTTGCTGATTTTCAGTTATATCAATGTTCCAAGAGCTTAGCCCCTGGGATAGTATTTTATCAAGCTCCATATTATTACTACTCCTCATCCTTTTCTTTACTTTTTGCCTTTTGAGTCTGCATATATATCAAAAGAACTGAGATATCAGCTGGAGAAACCCCTGATATACGAGATGCCTGTCCTATATTAAACGGTTTGATTTCATTGAGCTTTTGTCTAGCTTCTATCCTAAGCCCACTTATAGTTTCATAGTCGAGAGTTTCAGGAAGCTTCTTTTTCTCAAGCTTTTTGAAGCTTTCTACTTGGTCTAGCTGCTTCTTTATATAACCTTCGTATTTTACTGTGATTTCACACTGCTCTATTACTTGAGATGACAGCTCTTTATTGCCTTTCTCTAGCTTATCAAGTACAGTGTAATTTACCTCTGTTCTTTTCAAAAATTCATATAGTGGCATAGTTCTGCTAAGTGGAGAGGCTCCCATTTCCTCAAGCAGAGGATTTGCTTCATCAGGCTTAACTTTTTCTGTTTTTAGTCTTTTTAGCTCAGCTTCTATTTGAGTTTTCTTAGTAATGAACTTTTCATAGCGTTCATCTGTAACAAGCCCAATTTCTCTTCCTTTTTCTGTAAGTCTAAGGTCTGCATTGTCCTGTCTTAATAATAGCCTGTACTCAGCTCTTGAAGTCATTATTCTATATGGCTCATTAGTTCCTTTAGTAACTAAATCATCAATCAAAACACCTATATAGCTCTCTGATCTATCTAAAATAAAAGGCTCTTCACCTTTAATATGTCTTACTGCATTTATTCCAGCTATAAGGCCCTGAGAAGCTGCTTCCTCATAGCCTGAGGTTCCATTGAACTGGCCTGCACTAAATAAACCAGAAACATCTTTAATTTCGAGGCTAGGCTTTAAGTGAAGAGGATCTATGCAGTCGTATTCTATAGCATAGGCTGGTCGCATTAATTTTGCATTTTCAAGACCTTTAACTGTGTGGTACATCTCAAGCTGAACCTCATATGCAAGAGAAGAGGAAAAGCCCTGAATATAGTACTCTTTGGTATTAAGTCCCTCTGGCTCTACAAAGAACTGATGAGTTTCCTTATCCTTAAATCTAACCACCTTATCCTCTATAGATGGGCAGTAGCGTGGTCCCTTGCTGTCCATATCTCCTCTATAAAGAGCTGAACGGCCAAGGTTGTTTAATATGATTTCATGAGTCTTTGGAGTGGTTCTAGTAAGATAGCATACCACTTGGTTTTCTCCTATATAGTCATTCATAAATGAAAATGGAACTATTTTTTCATCTCCATGCTGAACTTCCATTTTAGAAAAATCTATAGAATCAGCATGAACTCTTGCAGGAGTTCCAGTTTTAAAGCGTCTAAGTGGAAGCCCTAGCTTTTCAAGAGATTCGGTTAATCCATCTGCTGAGTTAAGTCCAATAGGACCAGAAGAATAATTTACCTCTCCTATGTAAACCTTCGATTTTAAATATACCCCTGTAGCTAGTATCACTGCTTTAGCTTCATACATAGCTCTTAGCTTAGTAAGCACTCCTGTGACCTTTTTATCTTCATCGTGAAGTATTTCTATTACTTCATCCATAACTATATCTAAATTAGGTGTGTTCTCAAGAGTTTTTTTCATCTCCATGTGATACATATTTTTGTCATTTTGAGCTCTAAGCGAATGAACAGCTGGTCCTTTTGCTGTGTTTAGCATTCTGCTTTGAATAAAGGTTTTATCAGTATTTAATCCCATTTCTCCGCCTAGGGCATCTATTTCTCTAACTAAATGACCTTTACCTGTGCCTCCTATAGATGGATTGCATGGTAAAAAAGCTATAGCATCTAAAGATAAGGTCACTACAAGCGTCTTCATTCCTAATCTTGCGCTAGCTAGTGCAGCCTCACAGCCTGCATGTCCAGCTCCTACAACTACTACATCATATGTTCCTGCTTTAAAATTCATACCTTAATGTTTCCTCCTAAATTTCTAACTCTATAAGTAAACTATATATCATCTATTAAGCTAGTTAATTTCTATTCTTTTCAGCAATTTATTATAACATATTTTAGAAAAATATAATTTAACACTTGCTTTTTTTTTAAAACGTTGTATACTTGTATTAAGTAAGTAATACAGTAATACACAAGGAGGTCTATACCGTGCCATGGGAATTTGATAATAGTAAGCCCATTTACACTCAAATAGAAGAGGAAATAAAGAAAAAAATAATATCAGGTGCATTAAAAGGGGGAGACAAAATGCAATCTGTAAGAGATTTGGCTCAAGAAGCTGGAGTAAATCCAAATACTATGCAAAAAGCCTTGATGGAAATAGAAAAACAAGGTCTTATTATCACAGAAAGAACAAGTGGACGATTCGTAACATCTGACAGTGAAAAAATTCAAAGACTAAAAGACTCATTTTTCGAGTTAAAAATAAAAAGTCTAATCAGTGAATTTGTAGAGCTAGGATGTTCAAAACAGGATTTGTATACACTTATAGAAAAACATTTTGATGGGGTGAAAAAAGATGACAAATAATTATTTGCTTGAGTTTAGCAATATAACAAAAAAATACGGCTCAAAGGTCGCACTGGATAATGTAAGCTTCAATCTCGAGCCTGGAAAAATAATTGGACTTCTAGGTCCAAATGGAAGTGGAAAATCTACTATATTAAAGCTAGTAAACGGACTACTTCAGCCCACAGAGGGTGAAATAAAAATAATGGGAAATCCTCCGGGGATAATGTCAAAATCAATAATTTCATATCTTCCAGAAAGAACTTATCTAAATGAATGGATGAAAATATCTGACTTGATAAACTTTTTTGCAGATTTTTATATAGATTTTGATATAAATAAAGCAAACGAGATGGTTATAGCTCTAAAGCTAGACCCAAATCACAAACTAAAAACCCTTTCTAAAGGCAACAAGGAAAAAGTTCAGCTTATTCTTGTAATGTCTAGAAAGGCGAAGCTATATCTTCTAGATGAACCAATAGGAGGAGTAGATCCAGCAACTAGAGATTTTATATTAGACACTATAATTTCTAACTATCTGTCAGATGCTACACTTATGATATCTACTCATTTGATAAGCGACATAGAGAGGATATTTGACGAAGTAATCCTGATAAATCAAGGAACTATCTACAAGCATGACAGCGTAGATAATATACGTCAGCAGACAGGAAAGTCTGTAGATCAGTTATTTAGGGAGGTATTTAAATGTTAAGCAAGCTTCTAAAATATGAATTTAAATCAACATCTAGAATATTTCTGCCTATATATGCAGCTATATTGATATTATCTATTCTTACTTCATTAAAAACTACAAATCCAGGCTCAGAAGATTTGCTTAGTGTACTGTTCCCAACAATACTAGGGCTTACTTTTACAGGTCTTTTGATAATGACCCTTATAATGGTAGTCAAGCGCTTTGATACAAATCTACTTTCTGATGAAGGTTACCTTATGTTTACCTTGCCTGTAAAAATAACTGACTTAATCAATTCTAAGCTTGCTTTGTCAGTTTTCTGGGCAGTTACAAGCACTATTTTATTTGGACTATCTATGACTATAATATTTTTTAGAGATATAGAATTTGCAAGGATGTTTGATGAGATTAGCAAGGTATTTTCTCAAGTTCCAAATGCAGGAATTTTAACTATTTTAATTATCGCTATCATGCTGCTTGTCTATATCAATTTACTTCTTAAAATATATACTTCACTTAGCATAGCTCAAGCATTTTCAATAACAGGAAGTAGAATATTTGGCGGAGTACTTGTTTTTATTGGAATAGAAATAGGGCTAAATGTAATTCAAACTATGATTATGTTTATTGCGTCTAAAAGCCAGTGGTTAGAAAACTATTTTGAAAAGCTTTCTATTATGATGTCTAGTCCAAACTGGGAATATCTTTATCCTCACTACCCAGTTATCTTTTTAAGCATAATCACAGTGATACTTTTATTAGTAAATACTGCATTTTACTACGCTACACATTATTTCCTAAAAAATAAATTAAATCTTGAATAAAAAACATACCAAAAATTATTAAAACTCTCCTTATAAACTCAGTCATTAGCTGAAATTTATAAGGAGAGTTTTATATTATCGCTACTTACCTATACAAAATTCTCTAAATATCGTATCTAATAAATCCTCTGATACTGTGTCTCCTGTGATGTGTCCTAGCTCATTCCAAGCATTTTTAAAATCAGTCTCTGCTATATCAAGAGGTATGTTATCAGCAAGTGCTGTAAGTGCATCGCTGCAAGCTTCAAATGCACGCTCTAATGCCATTTTATGCCTAGCATTCGTGACCATAATGTCATTTTGAGTCTTTAGACTGCCCTCTAGCACCATGTTTTCAATTTCTTTTTCAAGCAAATCTATACCCTTTTTTTCTAGAGCAGATATTCTTATGATTGGCTTGCCTTTAGCATAATTGTGAATCTCATCATCTGTAACCATGCTAGGAAGATCTGTTTTATTTACTAAGATAATAGCTTTTTTATCTCCAAGCAAGGATAGTATATCTTGATCCTGACTACTTAAATGTCTTGAAGAATCTAGCATCATTATAACTAAATCAGCAGATTCAAAGGATTCCTTAGATTTTTGAACCCCAATTTTTTCAACTAGGTCATCAGTTTCTCTTATCCCTGCCGTGTCTACTATTTTTAGAGGAATTCCTCCTATATTTACATACTCTTCTATTATATCCCTTGTAGTTCCCTCTATTTCCGTTACTATCGCTCTAGATTCCTTTAATATAGCGTTTAGAAGTGAAGATTTTCCTACATTCGGCTTGCCTACTATTACAGTTTTTAAGCCATCTCTTAATATTTTTCCTGTCTCAAATGACGCTATTAAGCCCTTTATAGAAGTCATTACCTCTCTTAAATCCACTGATAGCTCTTCGTATGTCACCTCTGGCTCATCTTCTTCTGGAAAATCAATAGCAACTGTAATCTTTGCCAAATCCATAGTCAGCTTATCTCTTATTTGCTTGATTGAAGCTGATAGATTACCTTCTAGATGCTTTTGTGCTATATCAAAGCTAGCATTGGTCTTAGCATTTATAATATCGATTATAGCCTCAGCCTGAGATAAATCTATTCTTCCATTTAAAAATGCTCTTTTAGTAAACTCTCCTCTATCTGCTAGCCTTGCTCCATTTCGAATAACTGCTTCAAGTATTTTTCTTACAGATATATATCCTCCATGGCAGTTTATCTCAACTACGTCTTCTCTTGTGAAGGTATGAGGTTTTTTCATATATGAAACGAGTACCTCATCTATTACTTTATCTTGGTCATAAACATGACCATACACAAGCTTTCTAACTTGCATAGATAAATCTGTGTTTCCTTTTATAGGTTTAAATATTTTATTTGCAATATCTAAAGCCTTAGGTCCACTAAGCCTTACTATACCTATTCCGGCTTCTCCTGGAGCTGTAGCTACAGCTACAATAGTATCATCTATAAACATAAATTCTCCCTCTTTTTCTCAAACAAGAACTCTGTATATCAAATCAACTGGGCAGAAATCTTGTTGTATTCACAATAATATAAAGCCCCTGGTATTAGACAGGGGCATGAGTACTAGCGTTTTACTGCTATAACTACTTTTCTGTAAGGTTCTTCGCCTTCGCTATAAGTAGTTACATAAGTATCAGATTGTAAAGCTGAGTGAACTATTCTTCTCTCGTATGGATTCATAGGCTCAAGCTTAATATTTTTTCTTTGCTTTGCAGCAGTTCTAGCCATTTTATTAGCATATCTAACAAGAGATTCTTCTCTTTTAGAGCGATAATCCTCAATATCGAGCATTATTTTTACATACTCACCAGGAGTTTTGTTAACTGCTAAGCTAAGAATCATCTGAAGAGCATCTAGTGACTCCCCTCTTCTACCTATAAGCTGTCCTGCACTATCACCTATAACGCTTACTTTAGCTGAATCAGAGTTCATATCGATTTTTATATCAGCTTCGATATTCATAACTTCAAACAATCCATTTAAAAAGCTTAGAATTCTAGTTTCTACAGTATCCTTTACTATAACAGTCGCTTTAATTTTAAAATCCTTTGATCCTAAAAATCCAAATAAACCCTTACTGCCTTCTTCTAAAACTTCAATTTCTAAATCTTCTACAGGCGTTCCTAGTTGGTCTACAGCTTTTTGAATTGCTTCTTCTTTAGTTTTTCCAATTATTTCTACGAATTTCATCTTACGATGCCTCCTTAGCCTTTGAAGGTTTTGATAAAATATACTGCTGTACTATTTGGAATATATTACCCGCTACCCAGTAAAGAAGTAATCCTGCTGGAAAACTAATTCCCCAAAATAACATCATTATAGGGAACATGTAAAGCATCATAGTCTGAGTAGGGTCTTTTTTGCCTCCCTTTGGAGACATCATTGCTGATTGAATGTAAGTAGTTATTGCCGCTAAAATAGGTAAGATAAATGGTATAGATATACCACCAAGTAAAATTACATCTGGACTTGCAAGGTTATTAACCCATAAAAATCCTGTATCAGCTATCTTATAAGCAGCTTCTGTTCCAAAAACATACTTAACTGGCTCTCTAAGAGCGTTAAAAAGTCCTATGATTATTGGAAATTGAATTAAAAGAGGTAAACATCCTGCAAGAGGATTAACTTTATGTTCCTTATATAGCTCCATTATTTTTTGGTTTTGCTTATCTGGGTCATTTTGATACTTCTTTTTAATCTCATCCATTTTAGGCTGAATGAGCTGCATAGATTTCATTGATTTAGTCTGTGTAAGTGTAAGAGGAAGTAGCAGTAGCTTTACCACTACAGTGAAAACAATAATAGAAATAGCATAATCACCTATTACATTGTAAATAAGCTCTAGCAAAGATCCAAACAAATACGATAGTTGAGACAAAATTTTTACCTCCCGAGATTTATAAAATATATTACTTCAAAGGGTCATATCCACCTTCATGGAAAGGATGACACTTTAATATTCTTCTTAATGATAAATAGCTACCTTTTATAGGTCCATATTTTTTAATTGCTTCTATAGAATAAGCTGAACATGTCGGATAAAATCTACAGGTGGGTCCCTTTAGTGGAGAAATAAACTTTTGATAAAATCTTATAATGAGAATTAATATTCTAGATATAAAATCTTTCATTTTATAATACACCTGATTTTCTAAATAAATACCGAACAGATTTACCTATTTCTTTATAATTCGATTCTGAGCTTGGAATTCTTCCAATAAATATTATATCATATCCATCCTTTAAGTCAGGGATATCTTTTAGATTTTCTTTTATTAATCTTCTAATTCTATTTCTAGTTACAGCCTTGCCTACTTTTTTAGATATAGAATAGCCTACCCTAGTGTAACCCAAATCATTTTTTATAAAGTAAAAAACTAAGGTTTTAGTAGCAAGGGACTTACCTTTTCTATATATGTTTTTAAAATCGGAATCTTTTCTAAGTCTAAGATGATTCATAATGCCCCCACTAACCTAGATATATTCATAATAAACAAAAAGGCCACCTTATAAAGCGGCCTAAGTCTCTTATGCAGTCAATCTTTTTCTACCTTTTGCTCTTCTTCTTCTAAGTACGTTTCTTCCTGTAGAAGTTTTCATTCTTTTTCTGAAGCCGTGCTCTTTACTTCTTTGTCTCTTCTTTGGTTGGTAAGTTCTTTTACTCATAATTACACCCCTTTCTACATTTTATAAAACCGCTATCTATGTAGAGGTTTCCCTAAAATACGCACATCATAACAAATATTATAATTCTCTCTAATGTACTTGTCAATGAAATTTTGTAAGTATATAAGACTATTCAATGTGTATAAGTCAAAACTGTCAAAAAAACCTGTGGATAAATTTAGGTATTTCTATTGAAGTTTTTAGCTGCTTTTGTTATATTAGTTTTACTTGTTGATAACTTTTTGAAGAATTATAAACTTATACACAGGTTGTGGATTAAATTGTGAATAAGTTTTAAAATTATTTTATAAAATATTCATCAAAGCATAGAAATTATTATTATTTTACCATGTATATTATTTTATCCACAAGATGTTTATTATTTGTGTATTTAATAATTATTTTTTTTTATCCACTGAGATTTTTTGTTATACAATTATTAATAAGATTTTTTTCCACAGCAGATTTTATATTATAATTAAATTGCTAGCTGTGGATTAATTTGTTGATTACTTTGGAGGAACTTTTTTATGGATGCTGCTTCTTTATGGGAAAAGATTTTAAATGTATACAAGACTCATATAACAAAACAATTCTATGAGTCATTTTTTTCAAGTATTGAGCCTGTAACTGTCAGAAAAAACAAGCTTATTCTTTTAGCACCTAATTACTTTATTAAAGAAGTAATTGAAAACAATCATCTCAACAACCTACATAATATAGCGAAAGATGTAAGCTCTACTTCATATGAAATTCAAATCATATTGGATTTAGAAGAAATTACAGATATGTATTCAGATTCTGACTCTGATAATGGAAAAGATATTCGCTCTTACAGTCTTAATCCAAAATATACATTTGATACCTTTGTTATAGGAAACAGCAATAGATTTGCTCATGCTGCCTGCGTTGCAGTAGCTGAATCTCCCGCTAAAGCCTACAATCCTCTCTTTATATATGGAGGAGTGGGACTAGGTAAAACTCACCTTATGCATGCTATAGGACATTATATAGTGAGTAATAATAAGAATTCAAAAATTCTTTATTTATCATCTGAGACCTTTACTAATGAGCTAATAAACTCTATTAAGGACGATAAAAATGAAGCCTTTAGAAATAAATATAGAAATGTGGATGTTATTTTAGTAGATGATATCCAGTTCATAGCTGGTAAGGAGCGTACTCAGGAGGAATTTTTCCATACCTTTAATGCTCTTCATGATGCAAATAAACAAATTATAATTTCAAGTGATAGAACTCCAAAAGAGATTCCTACTCTTGAGGATAGGCTTAGATCTAGATTTGAGATGGGTCTTATCGCTGATATTCAGCCACCTGATTTTGAAACTAGAATAGCTATACTTAGAAAAAAAGCCCAAGTTGAAAATAGAGATATTCCTAATGAGGTAATGGTTCATATAGCTAAAAATATAAAATCAAACATAAGAGAATTAGAAGGAGCACTTGTTAGAGTAATAGCATATTCTGATCTTACTAAGGAAGAAATAACCTATGAGCTTGCTTGTGAAGCACTTAAGGATATTTTTCAATCCTCTGCAAATAATGAGCTTAATTCCTCGGTTATTAAAGAAAAGGTAGCTCAAATATTTTCTGTGAAAATGGAAGATTTCCAGTCTAAGAAAAGAACTAGAGCCATTGCATATCCTAGACAGATAGCTATGTATCTGTGTAGAGAGCTTACTGATATGTCTCTTCCTAAAATAGGTGAAGAATTTGGTGGAAGAGATCACACAACCGTAATTCACGCATGTGACAAGGTAGCTTCAGATATAGAAAAAGATGAAGATATAAAAAATAAAATTAATAGAATAATAACTGACCTGAAAAATTAGTTCCAAAAAGCTGATAAAGGAGTAATTTGTTTATTCAAGTTATTCCTTTCTTTATTGAAACTTATCCACAGGGTTATACATTTTTGTAGCTACTTTTAATATTAAAG
The DNA here is from genome assembly GCF_900168025.1 of Acetoanaerobium noterae. Lineage (NCBI taxonomy): Bacteria > Bacillati > Bacillota > Clostridia > Peptostreptococcales > Filifactoraceae > Acetoanaerobium > Acetoanaerobium noterae. Next base: position 195,908 of record NZ_FUYN01000006.1, read on the forward strand.
TGTATGCACTTATCCACAAATTAACACTCCCTATTACTATTACTACTATATTTTTTGTAATTAATTATATATATTTATAGGAGGCATATCGTGAAAATAACAGTGAATCAAAACGAATTGCAAAGTGCAATAAACATGACCTTAAAAGGCGTATCTAATAAAAATACCATAGAGATATTAAAGGGTATTTTGTTTGAAACCTATGAAGGAAAGCTTATGCTTACTTCTAACAATCTTGAAATAGGAGTTCAGACAGTTATAGATGCTGATATTCAAAGAGAAGGAAAGGTAGTAATCGATGCAAAGATTATTTCTGATATAGTAAGAAAGCTTCCTTCATCAGATGTTTGCTTAGATGTAGACGAGACTCACATAGTAAAAATAAGCTCAACTTCTTTAGAATTTAATATCAAAGGCTTTAGTGGAGAAGATTTCCCTATTCCTGTTTCTATAGAAGAAAACTACTATAAAGAGATTTCAAGTGATATTTTTAAAGAAATGGTTAGAAAAACTTCATTTGCTGTATCTCTAGACGAAACTAAGCCTCTTCTTATGGGAGAGCTGATTGAGTTTAAAAATAACAGTATTAATATGGTTGCTATAGATGGATTTAGACTTGCTATAAAATATATAAAAGACGATAATTTTGTAACTGATTCAAAAATCATAGTACCAGGCAAAACACTTGTGGATATAAGTCGTATGATTCCACCTAGTGTGGATAAAATAAAGCTGGGCTTTGATGAAAAGCATGCATCATTTATAATAGGCGAAACAATTCTAACTACGAGATTGCTTGAAGGAGAATTTATAAATTATTCCCAAATAATTCCAAAGGAATTCAGCACTAAGCTTAAAATTCATACTAAAGATTTTCTTTACGCTCTAGATAGAGCTTGCTTAGTTGCTAAGAACAATCTTATAAAGATAGACATATCTGATGATAATTTAAAGATTTCTTCAAAAAACGATGAAATTGGAAATTTGGAAGAAAATATATTTATTGAGCTTGAAGGCAGTAATTTGGAGATAGCTTTTAATGCTAAATATTTTATGGATGCTTTAAAAACTATAGATGAAGAATATATAAGCTTGGAGTTAAATACTAATGTAAGTCCGTGTATATTAAAGCCTTATGATGATGACAGCTATACCTATCTGCTTCTTCCTGTGAGAATCTAGTCCTAAAATTAGGCTAAAGCATATGAAAAATCCAGATTAATACCTGGATTTTTTTTATTGTTAATATACTTATAAGATTACTATAGTTGTGTTATAATATTAAGATGGCTTTAAAAGGAGGAATTGTAATGAAAGAGATTAAATTATACACTGAGTATATAAAGCTAGATCAATTTTTAAAGCTAGTTAATGAAGCTGCTAGTGGTGGAGAAGCTAAAGTAATGATACTTGCCTCAGAAGTGAAATTAAACGGGGTAGTAGAAGTTCAGCGTGGAAAAAAAATTAGGCCTGGAGATATAGTTAGTGTAGAAAATAGAAGCTATAAAGTTATATAAAAGAGGTCAATTATGCTTATTAACAACATCACTTTATCTAATTTTAGAAATTATTCCAAAGCGGAAGCAAATTTTTCCGAAAATCTCAATCTTATTATAGGTAAAAACGGACAAGGAAAAACTAATTTGATAGAAGCCATATATATGCTTTCTCTAGGAAGATCATTTAGAACTAACAAAGATAAAGAAATGATGATGTTCGATGCCCTAAATACCTACATAAGCTCTGAGGTTACAGCTATGGGCAGAAATTATAAAATAGAGATTAAGCTAGGTAAGGATATAAAAAAAGCAGTTAAGATTAATTCTATTCCTATAGAAAAATTAACTGACCTACTTGGAATAATTAATATAGTAATTTTTTCTCCTGAGGATTTAAAACTTGTAAGAGAAGGACCAAAAGAAAGAAGAGGCTTTATGGATAGAGAAATATCCCAGCTTCGTCCAAATTACTATTCACTTATTCATAAGTATCAAAAGATTTTGGTTCAAAGAAACAATCTTCTCAAAAATACTAAGATAGATGAAAATTTGCTGGATGTATATGATGAACAGCTAGCTATAGTATCTCAAAAGATAATGGCTTATAGGAAAGAATTTATAGATAATATCACGCCTATAGCAAGTGCCAATCACTATAGAATTTCTTCAGGTAAAGAAAAATTAAATATAAAGTATTTACCTAATATAACTGCAAGTAGTGAAATAGATTTTGACAGCTCATATATTTTCAATAAATTTAAAACAAGCAGAGCTGAAGATATGAGAAGAAGAACTACTACTTCAGGACCCCATAAGGATGATATAGGGATATATTTAGGAGATATGGACCTTAGAAACTTTGGCTCTCAAGGTCAAAAAAGAAGCGCTGCAATATCTTTAAAGCTTTCTGAGATTCAGCTGATTTTCGAAGAAAAAAATGAATATCCTGTGGTACTTCTCGATGATATATTTAGTGAACTTGATATATCACGTCAAAAAATGCTTATAGATAGCTTAAGTGAGATTCAAACTTTTGTAACGACAACTGAAGCTATTGATTTTAATAAAGAAGTAAAAACCTATCTCATTGAAAATGCGAAGGTAAGTTTGCTTTAGGAGGTTAGTATGGAAACAAATGAAAACAAAGTAAATCACGCCTATGGTGCCGAGCAGATACAGGTGCTTGAAGGTCTGGATCCTGTAAGAAAGAGACCTGGTATGTACATAGGTTCTACTGGTTCAAGAGGGCTACATCACTTGGTTTATGAAGTAGTAGACAATGCTATAGATGAGGCTCTTGCAGGTCACTGCGACAAGATATACGTATCTATTGACCCTGATAATGGTATTACAGTTAAAGATAACGGAAGAGGTATACCAGTAGAAATCCATCCTAAGACTGGAAAAAGTACAGTAGAAACTGTACTTACAGTACTTCATGCAGGAGGAAAATTCGGTGCTGGAGGCTATAAGGTATCAGGAGGCCTTCACGGAGTTGGGGTATCTGTTGTAAACGCTCTATCTAAAGAGCTTATTGTAGAAGTAAAAATGAATGGAAAAATATACAGGCAAGAATTTGCTTATGGAGTTCCTCAGACAGAGCTTGAGATAGTAGGAGAGACTACTGAAAGAGGTACCTGTGTTAGATTTATGCCTGATGATGCAGTATTTGAAGAGACTCAATATAAATACGACACCTTAGAGCATAGACTTCGTGAGCTTGCATTTTTAAATAAAGGCATCCATATAACACTGGAAGATAAAAGAGAAGACCTTCAAAAAATTAAGGAGTTTCATTACACAGGTGGATTAGTTGAGTTTGTAAGATATATAAATAAAAATAAGTCACCTATTCACGATGATGTAATTTATTTTGAAAAAAAGCAAGGCGACTATACTGTTGAAATTGCAATGCAGTACACTGATGCATATGTAGAGAATGTATATTCTTTTGCTAATAATATAAATACTCATGAAGGTGGTATGCACCTTACAGGTTTTAAAACAGCTCTTACTCGTGTAATTAATGACTATGCAAAAAAGAGCAATTTCTTAAAATCTAAAGAAGATAACCTTATGGGTGAGGATATAAGAGAAGGTCTTACTGCTGTAGTTTCAATAAAACTACCTGATCCTCAATATGAAGGACAGACTAAGACAAAGCTTGGTAATCCTCAAGCTAGATCTGCAGTAGAGACAATTTCAGGAGATAATATTACGGCGTTTTTGGATGAAAATCCAGCCAGTGCTCGTATCATTATAGATAAAGCTCTTCGTGCTCAAAGAGCAAGGGAAGCAGCTAAGAAAGCTAGAGAGCTTACTAGAAGAAAAAGTGTGCTAGAAAGTACCTCTCTTCCTGGAAAGCTAGCTGACTGTGCAGAAAAAGACCCTGTAAAGTCTGAAATATATCTAGTAGAGGGAGACTCTGCGGGAGGCTCTGCAAAGCAGGGAAGAGACAGAAAAACTCAAGCCATACTTCCTCTTAGAGGTAAGATATTAAATGTTGAGAAATCAAGATTAGATAGAATACTTGGCTCAGATGAAATACGTAATATGATTACAGCTTTTGGCTGTGGTATAAGCAATGAGTTTGATGAAGAGAAACTTAGATATCACAAAATAGTTATAATGACGGATGCCGACGTAGACGGTGCTCACATTAGAACTCTTATTCTTACTTTCTTCTTCAGATATATGAGACCTCTTATTGAAAAAGGCTATGTATATATAGCTCAGCCACCTTTATTTAGAATAAAAAAAGGCAGAAGAGAAGAATATGTATATAGTGACAAAGAATTAAATGAAAGACTTGAGGAAATTGGAAGAAGTAATCAAGTCGAGCTTCAAAGATACAAAGGTCTTGGAGAGATGAACGCTGAGCAGCTTTGGGATACAACTATGAATCCTGCTACACGAACTCTTCTTAAAGTTACTATAGAGGATGCATCTATGGCTGATGATATATTTAGCATGCTTATGGGAGATAAGGTTGAGCCTAGAAGAAACTTTATCCAAGAAAATGCTAAATATGTTAAGAATCTAGACGTATAGGAGGATAGACGATGAGTGAAGAAAAAAATGAAATGATAGATAAAATTGTAGATATTGAAATAGAAGACGAAATGCGAAAATCCTACATAGATTATGCTATGAGTGTAATTGTAGGAAGAGCTCTTCCAGATGTTAGAGATGGTCTAAAGCCAGTTCATAGAAGAATACTTTTTGCTATGAACGATTTAGGACTTGTTCCTGAAAAAGCTTATAGAAAGTCCGCTACTGTTGTCGGAGACGTACTAGGTAAGTACCACCCTCACGGTGATACTGCTGTTTATGATGCAATGGTAAAGCTAGCTCAGGATTTTTCAACTAGATATCCTCTTGTAAATGGACATGGTAACTTTGGTTCTATAGATGGAGACTCAGCAGCTGCAATGCGTTATACTGAGGCAAAAATGCAAAAGCTTACTTTAGAGCTATTAAGAGACATAGATAAGGAAACAGTGGATTTTGTTCCTAACTACGATGAGAGATTGAAAGAGCCATCAGTGCTTCCTGCTAGATACCCAAATTTACTTGTAAATGGTTCAAATGGTATAGCAGTAGGTATGGCTACATCTATTCCTCCTCACAATCTTAGAGAGGTAATAGATGCAGTAGTAGAGCTGATTGACAATGATGAAGCAACTGTAGAAGACATAATGAAGCATATTAAAGGACCAGACTTCCCAACAGGAGCAACTATTATGGGCAAAGGCTCAATAAGAGATGCTTATATGACTGGAAGAGGTAAGGTAACAGTTAGATCAAAAGCCGATATAGAAGAACTTCCTAACGGCAAAAGTCAAATAATAGTAACTGAAATTCCTTACCAAGTAAATAAAGCTAGAATGATTGAAAAAATAGCTGATTTAGTTAAAGATAAGCGTATAGAAGGCATAACTGACTTAAGAGATGAAAGTAATAGAGATGGTATAAGAATAGTAATAGAGGTAAGACGTGATGTAAACCCTAATATTGTTTTAAACAACCTATACAAACATTCTCAGCTTCAAGATGTGTTTTCTATTATCATGCTATCACTTGTAAATGGCGAGCCTAAGGTACTAAATATAAGAGATATGCTAGTTCATTACTTAAATCATCAAAAAAATGTAGTTAGAAGAAGAACTGAGTATGACCTTAGAAAAGCTAAAGAAAGAGCCCATGTACTAGAAGGACTTATTATTGCTCTTGACAATATAGATAGAGTAATCAAAATAATAAGAGGTTCTGACAATGGAAGTATAGCTAAAGAAAAGTTGACAGAAGAATTTGGTCTAACAGACATCCAATCTCAAGCTATACTCGATATGAGACTTCAAAGACTTACAGGCTTAGAGCGTGGTAAAATTGAAGAAGAATTTGCTGAGCTTATGAAAAATATAGCTTATTATGAATCTATACTTCAAGATCAAAGCATACTGCTTGGAATTATCAAAGATGAGATGCTTAAAATCAGAGAAAAGCACGGTGATAGAAGAAGAACCGAAATCACTGAGGCGGAAGATGAAATTAATATACTAGATACTATACCAGATGAAGAGGTAACAGTTACCTTTACTCATTATGGCTATATTAAGCGTATACCTATGGATACTTATAAAGCTCAAAGAAGAGGTGGAAAAGGTATAACATCTATGACTACAAGAGATGATGACTTTGTAGAGAAATTACTTTTGACTACAAATCACTCTTTAATACTATTTTTAACTAACAGAGGAAGAATATACAGACTAAACGCTTATGAAATTCCTCAATCAGGAAGAATAGCAAAGGGTACAAATATAGTGAATCTGATACCTCTTGAGAAAAATGAAAAAGTAACATCATTTATTTCTGTAAGAGATGTTCCAGCCGAAAACTATTTAGTTATGTGTACCAAAAAAGGTGTAATAAAGAAAACTCAGATATCTGAATTTAGAAAAAGCACCAGAAACGGTCTTATTGCTATATCTCTTAGAGAAGATGACGAGCTTATCAATGTTAAAATAACAGATGGTGAGCAAGACTTCATTATAGTTACAAAAAAAGGTATGGCTATATCCTTTGATGAAAAGCAAGTAAGAGATATGGGAAGAGCAGCTATGGGAGTTCGAGCTATGAAATTAGCTGCTGATGATGAAGTAGTAGCTATGGAATTAGTAGATCCAAACAAACAATTACTTGTAATATCTGAAAAAGGCTATGGAAAAAGAACTAATACAAAAGACTATAGACTTCAAACTAGAGGTGGAAAAGGTGTTAAGACTTATAAAATTTCTGAAAAAACAGGAATTCTAGTTGGAGCAAAAGCCGTGTATGACGATGAAGAAATCATGATAATAAATTCAGATGGCTCATTGATTCGTATGTCAGTAAGCCAAATAAGCGTACTATCTAGAGTAACTAGTGGTGTTAAGGTTATGAGAACTGACGAAAATTCTCTAGTAGTAGCCTTAGCTAGAATAGTAGTACCAAAAGAAGATGAAAATATTTAAATAAAAAACTATGCCAATTATAGCAATAAAAATTGCTAATTAGTCCTAGAATGTTGGTGTATAAAAATAAAAAAAGCTAGAGCATTATCGATTGCTCTAGCTTTTTTTTGTCAATATATCGATTGCTCTAGCTTTTTTTTGTCAATATACGGAAATTTTCCTTAAATGCATTAATTTTAGAGTTTTTATTGTTATATAAAAAATATGATTTTAAATTTGAAACTGTTTTAAAAAACTTTATTTACTGTTAATATAAAGTTAAAATAAGGGTAAATATTACTAGGTATATAGTTTTATAATAATAACATTACCGGAGGGGAACCATGGATGTATTTGTTGCTAGGCAGCCTATTTTTGATAGAAACAAGGCAGTAGTAGCCTATGAGCTTTTGTATAGAGATAGTGCAGCAAATTTTTTTAATTCGGAGATAGGTGCTACAAAGGCAACTTCAATACTCCTGTCAAATAGCTATTTTAATTTTGGAATAGAGATGTTATTGGAAGACAAAAGAGCTTTTATAAATTTTGATAAGGTTCTTATAAAAAATGAAGTTCCCTTGCTCTTAGATAAAAGTAAGATAGTAGTTGAGATATTAGAGGATGTTATTCCTGATAAAAATTTTATGACTAAACTAAAGGAATTAAAAAACAGTGGTTATACCCTTGCCTTAGACGATTTTACTATAGATTATCCATATAAAGAAATTATTGAAATAGTAGATATCATAAAAGTTGATTTCATGTTATCTTCAAGAGAAGATATAAAAAAAATTATCAAAAAATATTCTAATGGGAATAAAAAATTTTTAGCAGAAAAAATTGAGAATGTAGATGAGTTTAACAATGCTGTAAGTTTAGGCTATGATTATTTTCAAGGATATTTTTTCAGTAAACCCATTATGGTTCAGGGTAAAAAAATTGAAAGTCTTGAAATTAGCTATATTAAGCTTACAAATGAAATAAATAAAGAAGAGCCAAATTACAAAATCATTGCATCTATTATTGAAAGTGATTTGGATATGAGCTATAAGCTACTTAAAATAGTAAATTCCTATTCACTATCTTCAAAGGTGAATTCTATTCCTCATGCCGTAAGTCTAATGGGTATATCTGAGCTTAGAAAATGGGCTTCTCTTGTTTTAATAGGAGAACTTTCATTTGGAAAACCTACAGAGGTTCTTAGGCTTTCTATTTTGAGGTCTAAATTTGCGGAGCTTTTAGCAGAAAAATCTTCATACAAGTCAAAGAAACATGAGTTAGCCTTGGTAGGTTTGTTTTCTATGATTGATGTACTTCTTCAAAAACCTCTAGATACTATATTTTCTCAGCTTCGCATATCTGATGAAGTACAAATGGCTATAAAGCTAGATTCAAAAAGCGAGCTTTTTCCAATATATAAATTAGTAATAGATTACGAGATGGGTAACTGGGAGGAAATTGATAAGGATATAAAATCCTTGAAAATTTTAAGAAATATACCAGATATTTATATTCAAGCTGTAAAAACTACTGATGATATAGTAAAATTTATTAAAGAGTAAAATTTAGAATAAAAATTTACAGTAAATAATAATAAAACATGTTTAGAACCTGGGCTATATGGGGTATAAATAAAAAAGTTTGCTCTAATCTGAGATATTTTGTATATTGATTAAATAATAGTTAAATAAAAGGAGGATAAGTATATGTCAAAACAAAGTAAAGCGGGGATGTTTTTACTTGGAGGTATACTAGGAGCTGCAGCAGGTTTATTATTTGCCCCGAAAAAAGGCGTTGAGCTCAGAGAAAACTTGTTTGAAAAAACTATGGATATATTAACGGATTCACAAGGAGTAAAAGAAGATATATGCAGCTGGATTTCTAATTTTCGTCATGATGAGGATATAGAAAGACCAGAAGAAGAAATAATAATTTCTAAGGATTTCACTTATAAAGAAGAGCCTCCAGTTGATATAAATTTAGACATAAATAAAGAAACTAATTAAGAGGGAGGAACTAAAATGGAATTCAGGATTTGGGAATTAGGTATAGTTATGATAGGTCTTGGATTTTTAATAGTATGCATAAATCTTGCATTTACAATTAAAAATGTAGATAATACTGTTAAGAAGGTAGAACTTTTAGTTGATGATAATTTAAGCGAAATAGGACAGATTATAGGAAGCGTGGCTGGTATTACCACAAGCGTAGATACTATAGTAGGAAGTGCTACTAAGATAGTAGGCCTTGTTTCTAGTGCAAAAATTATTTCTAGTCTGGGAAAAAACAAAGATAGCAGGAGGGATTAAGCATGTCTGTAGTAATTAATAGCAGCTTTGACGCAGAAAAGAAAATATGGAATTTAAAGCTAGGTGGAGAAATAGATATCTATACCTCAAACAACTTTAAAGAAGAACTTCAAAAAATCTATCTTTCTGAAGAAACAGGCGATGTATATATAGACGCATCTGATTTAGAATACATAGATTCCACAGGGCTAGGAGTCTTGATAGGTGCACTTAAGAGATTAAAGCAAAAAGACAAGGATATATATATAAGAGAAACTAAGCCAAACGTTAAGAAAATTTTTAATATAACAGGACTAGATAAAATTTTTAAGTTGGAGGGATAGAATTGGTTGAAATTAACTCAAATGATTTTGGAGTGACAAATGGTGAGACATATGACTCTATAAGTATGGCGCTTCCTAGCAAGCCTGAATATGTAGGGGTTGTAAGACTTACAGTATCTGCTATAGCAAATCGCATGGGATTTAATATAGAAGAGATAGAAGATATTAAGGTTGCTGTTGCAGAAGCCTGTACAAATGCTATCAAGCATGGATTAAATCAAGATTTTAACGTATGCTTTGATATTTTTGAGGAAAAAATTACTGTATCAATTAAGGATAATGGTAAAGGTTATAATACAGACGCTTTAAACGAGCCAGATTTAGAAGATCCAAAGGAAGAAGGAGGCTTGGGAATATTCATCATTAAGAGCTTGATGGATGAGGTTACATTAAAATCAAGTGTAGGCCAAGGGACAGAAATTAAAATGATAAAATTCCTAGGAGATGGTAATTAATGGGAGATATTGCTCAAAAAAAGGCAAAGTCATCTAAGTCTTCCCAAAAGCCATATGCAGGCTCAGCAAAATATAAGGATATTACAGATAAAGAATTATTTCTCATATATAGCGAGAACAAGGATATAGAATTGAGAAATGAGCTAGTAAAAAGACATTTATATATTGCGGAGATTCTGTCCAAAAAGTTTTTAAATAAGGGAATAGAATATGAAGATATCTATCAAGTTGCTTCACTTGGTTTGATATTTGCCATTGAACGTTTCGATGTAAGTAAAGGTTTTGAATTTTCAAGCTTTGCTACGCCTACAATTATCGGAGAAATAAAAAAATATTTTAGAGATAAAGGTTGGTCTATTAGAGTTCCTAGAAGAATTCAAGAGCTTTCAAAAAAAGTAAATACAGCTAAATCCTATCTCCAACAAGAACTTCATAGAGTTCCCAAAATTGAAGATATTGCTAAATATTTAGATTGTACGGAAGAAGAAGTACTAGAGGCTATTGAAGCTTCTCATGTATACAAACCAAAATCACTTGACCTTTCCTATGATAATGAAGGTGATGACAAAGATATTTTACTATTAGATTTAGTTGGAGATGACGATAAAAGCTTTAATATGATAGAAAACAAGGATTTTATTGAAAATGCGTTATCTAAACTCAATGAAATTGAAACAAAAATAATTAAAGATAGATTTTTTAAGAATAAAACTCAAATGCATGTAGCTAATGATTTAGGTGTTTCTCAGATGACAGTTTCGAGAATGGAGAAAAAAATATTAGCTAAGCTTAAAAAGGATTATGAAAAATCTCTCTATTAAATCAAAATTTAATTATTTATTATAAATCATCTGTAGCCGATATTATTTATATTATTAGCTACAGATTTTTTGTTGTAAATTAAAGAAAGTATACTTATTTAAATATCAGTATAGTGTTGTATTAGAGTTTATTTTTGTGAAAATTTATATATAATTAAGTAAAATTATGGTAAAATTAATTTATGAAGACGTAGGAAAAAAGGATGAGTTTTATGAAAAAGGTATTAAAAAATATAGTAAATTTTACCATAATTTTAGTTGTTATATTACCTTTATTTACTACTAATATATTTGCTTATGAAGAACAAGAAGTAGATAAATTACTAGAGGAATATAAATTTGGTGAAGCCTATAAAATTTTAAAAGAAAACTTATATGATGAAGATAAGAATATTGACCCTATAAAAATTAGGAAAATACTGGAGCTAGAGTTCATAGTTACTGATACTAGCTCTATGATACTGCATGCATTAGAATTAGTAGAATATGGTCAAAACTCTAAGGATTATTATAATCAGATGATTGGCTACTATTATCTGGGAAGTGTTTACTATGAGCTATATGACGATACAAAAGCGATAGAGAATTTTGAAAAAATGCTTTCAATTGCCCAAAGTAAAAATTATCCTCTTGGAAAAGGTATGTATTATATGTTTACAGGTCTTATTTACAGTTCTTATGAGGATTATGATTTAGCTTTAGAAAATTTTACTAAAGCTCAGCCTTATTTTGAAGAAGCTCACCTAGATGAAAACTGGGTTTTCCCAAATTTCAAAGAAAATAATAAATTTATGATAGATTTAATAGAAATAATTCTAAGCAAGTCTCAAGATAAAGTAAGTAGATTTGTTGAATTAGGAGATGCATTTAAGGATAAAAATTGGAAGCTTAAATACTCTTCTATGAGCAGATGTGGCTATGAGCTTAATAAAATAGGAGCTTTTAAAGAAGCTGCATATATGTTAGAAGAATCTAAAAAAACTATAGCGCTAGCTGATTTTGGAGACATGTACAACAAATTTTCAGGATATATGGATTACGATTTAGCGTATTCATACTATAGTATGGGAGATTTCAAGCGTGCGTCTGAATTACTGCTAGATGAAGCTTACACAACTAATAATACTAAGCTAGAGGTTGAAAGAGGAGAGCTCATAAACCAAAAGCTAAGAGAAATAGAAAGTAAAGAAATAAAAAGACAATCAGAGACAAAAACCAAAATAATTTCTGCAATATCAGCTCTTTTAGTATTTTTACTCATCACAGTCATTATTATAGTAAGACAATATAAAGTTGCTGATAGATTGAGCCAAGAAGTATATGAAAGATCAATAAGAGATAATATGACTGGATTATTTAATAGAACTGAAATAATTAATCTATATCAGAAGAATATAGATAAAGATATATCTCTTAGCGTAATTGATATAGATGATTTTAAAAATATTAATGACACTTATGGTCACTCAGTTGGAGATATAGTGATAAAAGATATTTCCTCTATAATTCAAGACATAGTTGGAGATAAAGGTTATGTTGGAAGATATGGGGGAGAAGAATTTTTAGTTATTTTGAAGAAATCAGATCAATATGATTCAAAAAAACTGTTAGAGGAAATAAGAATAACTATAGAAAACAAAAAATGGTTTTTTAAAGACTCTCCTGTTACTGTTAGCATAGGATTATTAAATGAAGCGAAGAATACTAGTTTTAACAACGGATTTAAAGCTGCTGATGAGCTATTGTATCTTGCAAAACGCAATGGAAAAAATATTATTTGTCATATTTAAAAATTTTTTTAGAAAAAGTGTTGACGAAAGAATGAGGGCATGATATATTAATACATGTCCTCAGCGAGAGGGCAAAACGAAAAGCCTCGAAAGAGGAAATACGAATTAATAGATGAACTTTGAAAACTGGATAGTAAACCATAAATAGTTTTTAATTTCGATTAAAAACCACACCATTTATGAACAACAACCAAGTCAGTAAATTTTTACTGAGAC
>NZ_FUYN01000007.1 GCF_900168025.1 Acetoanaerobium noterae
AACAGCGATTAACAATGAAGTTACAGAACTTAAAGCAGAAATTGATGCAATCAGTACAAGATCTGAGTTCAATACTCAAAAACTATTGGACGGTAACTTCACTGGTAAGAGAATTCATATAGGTGCTAATATAGGTCAAGGTATAACAGTTGGAATATCTGCGATGAATACAACTGGCTTAGGAATTAATGGTACAACTGTAGCAACACAAACTAATGCTAACACTGCTATATCTACAGTTAATGCGGCATTAGAGAAGGTATCAGCTCAAAGATCTAAGCTTGGAGCTATCCAAAACAGACTAGAACATACAATTAAAAACTTAGATAACTCAGCAGAGAACTTGCAAGCAGCAGAATCAAGAATCAGAGATACTGATATGGCTAAGGAAATGAGTTCATTTACTAAGAGTAATATTCTTGCTCAAGCATCTCAAGCTATGTTAGCTCAAGCAAATCAATTACCACAACAAGTATTACAGTTATTAAGATAATTTAAAACTATAAAGAAAATCGGCAGAAATGCCGATTTTTTTATTATAGATTTAAAAAGTCTCAATAGATTAAAAGCAAATAATTCTTGCCGGGTAGTGAGATATTTTTACTATAAATAAAAAAATAATAAGCAGGTGGTATAATGTCGTATAAATTAAGCATTTGCATGATGGTTAAGAATGAAGAAATCCATATAGAAAGATGCCTTGAATCTATAAAGCCTATTGTTGATAGGACTGATGTAGAACTCATAATAGTAGATACGGGTTCGACAGATAAAACTGTAAGTATTTGCAAGAAATATACAGATGAAGTATATTTTAAAGAATGGTTTGATGATTTTTCAGGGATGAGAAATATTACCATATCATATGCTACAGGAGAATGGATATTTATACTTGACGCAGATGAAACTATGGAAAAATATGATGAATTGGAAAAGTTCTTAGATTCTGAACCTAATGAAACTTTAAAAAATAAAACGTATTCAATTACAGGCAAAAACTATACTAATTTAAACAATCATGATTCATATTCGATATTCCCTACTATGAGGTTATTTAGAAATGACGGAAACTTTAGATATGAAGGGACTGTTCATAATCAACCAAGATTTTCACCACCTGTTGGAAAACTAGATATAATTATAGGACATTACGGTTATGTTGTAAATGATAAAGAGATTATGGATAGAAAGTTTAATAGAACTGTAGCCTTGCTTGAAAAAGAATTAAAAAGTGATCCTAATAATTTATACTATCTATATCAATTAGCAGTATCTTATAATATGCATGGCGAAGTAAGAAAATCGTATGAAATTTCCAGTAAAATATATAACCAATTTAAGAAATTAGATAGAGATAGACAATTAATGGGTTTTAGTGTAATAACAAATCATCTATCAAATTGCATGACATTAAATAGATATAATGAATTAATAGAAGCTTCTAAGCTTGCCATTAATATAAGAAAAGACTATATAGACGGATTTTATTCATTAGGCCGAGGATATGAGAGATTAGGAAATTATTCATATGCAGAAAAATATTATGAAAAATACTTGGAATTATGCAAGAATTATGAAAAACTTGCTATTTCGAAGGATCATTCTATAGCTTTGTATAGGAATAATATCACGGACAATATGAATGTGAAATTATTCCTAGTTACATTATATTTAGATACTGAGAAATACGATAAAGCTTTATTATATCTAGAAACTTTAAAATATAATATTAGTACAATTAAACTATACATTAGTATTTTTATAAAATTAAAAAATTATAGTGAAATATTTAATTTATACGAAAAAATAAAAGATAGTGACACAGAAATAATATCATACTTTATAACATACTTAGAAAATGAGATTTTGGATTTAGATTTTAATGAAAAGAAAAGTATCTACAATTATTTTTTAAACAATGATGATGAATATTCTATTTACTCTAATTTTATGATTACAGATGACCTAGAAGTAGAAAAAAAATGTAATTTGGCGAAAAGAATTATAGATGTAAAAGATAGAAATAATAATGATATTTTGGTTGTTCCTCTAAGCTATTTGATGTTAATTAAAGGCTTTGATTTGAAGTTGTTTTCAAATATGAATAAGAGAGTAGTTTTTTCGTGTGTTAATTATTTTAAGGAGAATAACTACACAGAGCTTTATTTGAGATTAGATGAATGGCTAATGAATATAGATATAAGAAAGCTTAGGATTAAGGAAGTTAGTGCGCTTAAGAATTTATTTGAATCTAAGTTAATTCTTTTGCTGAATGAATATAAAGGAACTGGCATAAAAAGCTTTATTAAAGATAATATTAATATGTTTGACAGGTATTTGGAAGTAGGAATGATTTTTATAAATGAAATATATAACCTAAATGCTATAACTATGAAGTATGAGTTAATAAATGATTCTGAGTCAAAATTCTTATTTTTGATGAACATTTATAGAACTAATAAATCTAAAGGAAATACAAGTGTAGCATTTATGTACTATAAGTTAGCGGCCCAGGCATATCCAGACATGGCAGATTTTCTTAAAGAATATATTGATATTGAAGTTTAAAATGCAAACTATATAGAAAGATAGATTGTTTTATTTGTAATAAGAACGTTATTTTAGGAGGCATATTATGGTTGATGTATCTTTTAAAGTAAAGAAAAAAATAGAAGAGTTAATAGGTATAGGTGAAATTGATACTGCAAAAAAATTACTTCAAGAATATTATAAAATAGGAAAAGATGACTTTGAATATTATTCTTATAGTGGGGTTAT
The DNA here is from genome assembly GCF_900168025.1 of Acetoanaerobium noterae. NCBI lineage: Bacteria > Bacillati > Bacillota > Clostridia > Peptostreptococcales > Filifactoraceae > Acetoanaerobium > Acetoanaerobium noterae. Next base: position 2,779 of record NZ_FUYN01000007.1, read on the forward strand.
TAAGCTTATAGAAAATGATTTTGAATCCGCAATGTATGATTTTAAAACAGGGTTATTATATAATGACTTAGACTTTGACTTAAACTATAATCTAGCCTTTGCATATGAAAATATTGGCGAATATAGCAAAGCGCACTGGCATTATAAAAGATGTACAAATCTTAGGAGCATGGGCAAAACAGAAGTAGAATTAGTAAATAAAATTAATGATTTAGAGAAAAATAATATAATTCAATACCATAACTATAATAAAAAAATTGTATTTTTTGTCAAACATGGTATGGATTCGTTCTTAGGAGAAGTGGTAGATAATATTTCTAAGGAGTATAATGTTTTAAAAATTATAGTAAACGATTATAGCCAAATTGATTTAGGTATGAGTTGGGCTGATATTTGCTGGTTCGAGTGGTGCGACGAACTTATGATTTATGGAAGTAATCTTGGTGTTGCTAAAGATAAAACTATAATATGTAGACTTCATAGTTATGAAGCATTTACAGAGTATGTATATAAAGTAAAATGGAGCGTAGTGGATAAGGTCATATTCATTTCTGAATCTATACGAGATTATGTTATTGAATCTGTGAAAGAAATAGATAAGGGAATAACGTCTGTAATACCTAATGGAATCAATTTAGATAAATGGACTTATAGTAAACGTAAACAGGGATTTAATATAGCATATGTAGGATACATTAATTACAAAAAAGGCCCTATGCTTCTTCTCCACGCATTTAAGGCCATTTATGATACTGACAATAGATTTATGTTATATATTGCTGGAAAATTTCAAGATGATAGAGATGTTTTATATTTTGAACAAATGATAAAAGAGTTTGGATTAGAGAATAATATCATTTTTGAAGGATGGCAGGATAATCTGGATGATTGGCTGGAAAATAAAAACTATATTATTTGTACAAGTATACTAGAATCACAAAATATGAGTGTAATGCAAGCCATGGCTAAAGGGATAAAACCATTAATTCATAATTTTGTAGGAGCTAAATACATATATAATAATGATATCATTTGGAACTCAATTTATGAAATTATAGAGATGTTAAATTCTGAATATGATTCAGAATCTTACAGAGAGTTCATTAATAAAGGATATTCTCTTGATAAACAAATTTTTAAAATAAAAGAACTTATTATTTCTTCTAAAAAAAGTTGTAACTTACTACAAATGCCTTTAGTAACAGTTGGCATTGCAAATTACAATTATGGGCGCTTTTTGAAAGACTGTATAGATTCTATATTAAACCAAGAATATAGTAATTATGAAATTATTATTGTTGATGATTGCTCAACAGATAATTCCCAAAAAATAATTAGAGATTACGTAATGAGCTATACTAATATTAAATCTATAATACATAAAGATAATATGGGTACAGCTGTGTTTGCTTTTCAAGAAATAATAAATAGTGCTAAAGGAGAATATTTTATTTTATTATCAAGTGACGATTATTTAGCAAATAGCACTGTAATATGTGATTTAATTAATAATTTTATTCTTAATCCAGATGTAGATTATATATATGGAAACCTCAATTTAGTTGATGAAGATAGAAATATAAATACAATTTGGAAGTATTCAGATTATGACGGATATATGGTGATAAAGCATACTTTTGAAAATTTTGGTTCGGGACTATTGCCAATGACTGTAGGGATTCACAAAACGGATTATTATAGAAAAAATAACAAGACATGGTACCATGATTCAAATAATATAGTTTCAAGTGATGTTCTTAATACATTGGTAAATATTAGAGACGGATGGAATTTTAAACATGTGGATATTACTGTTATAAACTACAGAAAACATCACAATAATACCACTTTAAATTTTAAAGAGAGGTTAAAATCGATTGTTAGTGTTACAGAATTTATTATAAATAATTTTATTCTAGGCAAAAATAGATTATTATTAGAAGACATTCAATCTCAAGATGATTTGCTTTTTTATATAATAAACCACTATTATGAAATGTTATTATACTATTATAATAATAATTGGAGTCCTTTTGGACAAACAAATAATAAAAATGCTGTTTTACATAGTGAGTATTTTATTCCTATTATTAGAATGATAGATTGGTATATTTCAAAGCTGATAAAACCAGATAGTTATAAAGATAAGATAGCTGATATGGTTCAAGAATTAGAACAAATAAAAGGAGAAATAAATGATAAATAATAAAAAAATTTTATTGACTGGTGGAGCAGGATTTATAGGAAGCAAACTTTGTAGCATTTTATGTGAGAAGAATGAAATTTTAATTTATGACAATTTAAATAGAAATTCAATAAAAAATACAGATTTATTATTTCGTGATAATGTTACGCTAGTTCAAGGAGATATACTAGACTTTGAAAAAATAAAGAATACAGTTGAAGAATTTCAGCCAAATATTGTAATTCACTTGGCAGCAATAGCGGGGATTGACACAGTTATAAAAAGCCCAGTTAGCACTATGAAAGTTAATATGATAGGAACATATAATATTTTAGAAGCGTTAAAAATTAATATGAATAATTTAGAAAAAGTCGTAGATTTTTCAACATCTGAAGTTTTTGGATCATATGCTTATAAGGTTAATGAAATGAACACTACGAATTTGGCTCCTGTTGGAGAAGCCAGATGGACATATTCGGTATCTAAGCTAGCAGCAGAGCACTTATCTCATAGCTTTTATAAAGAATATAAAATGCCTGTAATTACGGTAAGACCTTTTAATATTTATGGACCGGGACAAGTTGGAGAAGGTGCGATTCATCAGTTTGTAGCAAGAGCAATTTCAAATGAACAAATACAAATACATGGAGATGGAGATCAAATCCGTTCTTGGTGCTATATTGAAGATTTTATACAAGGTATCATGCTTTGCCTAGAAAAAAAAGAAGCAATAGGTCAGTCGTTTAATATAGGTAATCCAAGAGCAACAATTACAATCGCAATGCTAGCAGAAACTATAAAGAGAGTTGCTGCTTCTAGTTCTGAAATAATATATGTAAGTAAGAATTATGTTGATGTTGAACTAAGAATACCGAGTATAGAAAAAGCAAAAAAATTGTTAGGATTTAATCCGAAGTTTGGTTTAAATGAAGGGCTAAGAAATACAATTGATTGGTATAGAGGGAGAATATAATGATTAAATTAGCTCAACCACATTTTGATAATAATGAGTATAATGCTGTAAAAAAAGTACTGGATTCTGGGAATCTAGTTCAAGGAAAGTTTGTAAATGAATTTGAAAAAAAACTATCAGAATATATTGGAATAAATCACACAATAGTTGTTTCAAATGGAACAGCGGCATTACATTTAGCATTATTGGCTCTTGATATAAAACCAGAGGAAGAAATAATTGTTCCAGCATATACATTTCCGGCTACAGCAAATGTGGTGGAGCTTATAGGAGCAAAGCCTGTATTTGTTGATGTAGATTTGAATTCACTATGCATAGATACTAATTTAATTGAAAGTAAAATAACTAAAAAAACACGGGGAATTATTCCAGTTCATGAATTTGGGCATCCAGCAGATATGGATAAGTTAAAAAAGATATGTGACAAATTTAACATCCATTTAATTGAGGATGCGGCGTGTGCATTAGGAAGTAAATACAAAAATAAAAAAATTGGCTTGTTTGGAGATTTATCGTGTTTTAGTTTCCATCCAAGAAAATCAATAACTACAGGTGAAGGGGGAGCAATCTGTACTAATAATTCGTTTTATGCTGATAAACTTAGAATTATGAGGAATCATGGAATTAGTTATATAGATAATAGAATTGAATTTGTAGCTCCAGGGTTTAACTATAGGATGACAGATATACAAGGAGCTTTAGGCGTAGAACAATTATGTAAAATAGACAAATTAAATAATACTAGAATTAATTTGGCAAAATATTACAATAAGCTATTAAAAGGTTTAAAACAAGTGACTTTTCCACAAGAAAATTGTGATTTGTATAATACATATCAAACATATCATATTTTAATTAATGAAGAGTATAACAGAGATGATTTAATTATTTTTTTGAAAAAAAGTGGGATTGAATGCAATTATGGAGCATATGACTTGATTTCTCAGCCTTTTTATAAAAATAAATATAATAATAGTAGCAACAACTATAAAAATTCAAATTATGCATTTAAGCAAGGACTTGCGTTACCTTTGCATAGCAATTTAAATTACAGAGATATTGATTATATAGTAGGTCAATTAAAACAATATTTTACAAAATAGGGGGGGTTTATGAAAACTGTAATAATTAGATATCCAGATGATGAAATAAAATATAGACGTTTTTATCAAAATATGACTATTCCATTAGCTCAACATTCTTGGGAATGGCAGTGTGTTATAGCAAATTGGCCTACAATAGAGTGGAGCGCATTAGCTTTATTAGACTGTGTTGGAGAAATAGAAGCATGCATTCCGTTTGGATGTATAAGTAATTCAATCGGAAAAATAATCATGTCTTCACCTCTTCCGGCTAGTTATGGAGGAGTACTACTCTCTAAAAAAGCAAATCCAGAACATTGCTATAAAAGATTATTAACAGAGTTAATTGAATATGCAAAAAAAAATGGAATTGATTTAATTTCAATTTTTACTTCACCATTTAGAGAAGACTATCATATGTACAAAGAGTATTTTATGCATGATTATGAATTGTTAAAAACATATCAATATATTGATATTAATAAAAATGAAGTTGAAAATCTCATGAATCGTAATATTAAGAGAAACTTAAAAAAATCATTACAGAATAATTTGATTTTTTTTCAAACTCAAAATCCTTCTAAAGATTTAATTGATGAATGGTATAACAAAGTTGTACTACCAAGATTTTATAACAAAGGTGCTAATATTCCAGACATAAAATTATTTTATTTAATTGCTAGTTACCTAAAAGATTCTGGAATGTTTAAATTTTCTTATATTCGCAAGAATAAAGAAATGGTTTCTGGTGGGGTTAATTTATATGGTTGGAGTGAAGATATTTATTTAAGAGTTAGTAACCAGAATGGACTTGAACTCGGAGCAGGGGTTTTGTTTGATTATTTAAGTATAAAAGATGGCGAATATAGTAATATTTCTTATATAAACTTTCAATCATCACCAACTAGAGATTCGACTTCGTTTAAATATAAACAGCAATGGGGATGCCAAGAAAATCCATGTTACTATTTGGTGAAGGTTATTACGGATGTTAGGAAATTTACGAAAATCAATATTGATATGATTTTAAAGCAGTTTCCTTATTTTTTTGTTTTGCCATACGATGTATGGAATAATAGTAATTCTATTTGATAAAAAGGAGGATTTTATTTTATGAATGACTATAAAGTGAAAAACTTTCCGGATATTACACATGTTGAGACCACAAATGTTTGCAATCTAAAGTGTATACATTGTCCGCAAAGTGATTTAAGCTCGATTCCTAATTATGAGCCTATATATATGGAATTGGATATTTTTAAAAGAATAGCTATGGAAATTGGCAAGCATAATGGAATATTAAGATTAACTCCAGACGGGGAGCCCCTGATACACAGAGATTGGATTAAACAAGTGGAGTTAGCATTAAGTTCAGGTGTAGATATTTTTTGTTTTAATACAAATGGAATTTTACTTTCAGATGAAAATATGGAGATTTTATTTAAGACAACTGAAACTAAAGTCGTTATAGAAATAAGTATTGATGCATTATATCCAGATACATATAAAAAAATACGTGGTGGGGATTATTCAAAATTAATGAAAAATATTTTTACATTACTAAATGAAAAAAATAAAAGGAGTGTTAATAATATTAAAGTAATGGTTTCGTGTGTAATTCAACCAGAACTAGAAAATCAAGAATATCAACAATTTGTTAAATTTTGGGAACCATTGGTAGACAAAGTAATAACTAGACATTATGTAGATACTAAAGGATTAACACCTCAAAAACCTGAAGTACAATTCATACCTAAGAAGAGGTGGCCTTGTCCAGTGGTTTTTACAAGATTAGTTATAGGAATGGATGGTAAAATTAGATTTTGTCCAGATGATTGGCTTAAAAAAAGTGTAGTTGGAGATATTAATAAAGATACAATAGAAGAAATATGGAAATCAAAATACATGAATAATCTTAGAGCGTCTCACATGAATGAAATTTTTGATAATGCTTTATGCAATTCATGTACTGATTGGTCAGTGATAAGGTTTGGGAATGACTATGTTAAAGCTTTAAAAGATTTATTTTAGTACAATAAAACATAAGGTTAGCATATTATCTGGATCTATGGGTATTGCTTTGTATTTATAAAAGAATAGTACTATGTTTTATTTCAATAAAACTATGGAGGCATTAGTTGAAAAGTATAATTCTCTCAAAAATTAAGAGTAAAAGAATTATAGTCGGTGTTGTTGGTTTAGGATATGTTGGACTTCCTCTTGCTGTCGAAAAAGCCAAGGCTGGATTTAAGACTATAGGATTTGATATACAAAGAGAAAAAGTAGACATGGTAAATGCAGGGAAAAACTATATTGGAGACGTTGTTAATGAAGATTTACAGAGTATAGTTCAATCTAAATACCTGTCTGCAACATCAGATTTTTCTTTTATTAACGATGTAGATTTTATTGCAATATGTGTTCCAACACCGTTAGACTCTCATCAGCAGCCAGACATCAGTTATGTTGAGTCATCAACTAAAGAAATTGCAAAATATCTAAAAAAAGGTAGTATTGTGGTGCTTGAATCTACTACATATCCGGGTACGACAGAAGAAATCCTCAAACCTATATTAGAAAGTGGTTCTGGACTCAAATGTGGAGAGGACTTTTATTTGGGTTTTTCTCCTGAACGTGTTGATCCAGGGAATTTAATATACAAAACTAAAAATACACCTAAAGTAGTGGGGGCTATAGGCAAAGATGCGGCTGAGGTTATTTCAGCTATGTATAGATCAGTTTTAGAGAGTGAAGTTCATGTAGTATCCTCACCAGCAGTAGCTGAGATGGAAAAAATTCTAGAAAACACATATAGAAATGTTAATATAGGGCTTGTGAATGAGCTAGCTATGCTTTGCCATAAAATGAATATCAATTTTTGGGAAGTAATTGATGCAGCAAAATCTAAACCATATGGATTTCAAGCTTTTTATCCTGGTCCAGGGCTTGGTGGTCACTGCATACCACTTGACCCTTACTATTTATCATGGAAAGCTAGAGAATATGGATTTCATACTTCTATGATTGAAGCTTCTATGATGGTAAATGATAGGATGCCAGAATACTGCGCAGAAAGAGCAAGTAAAATTTTAAATAGATTTAAAAAGGCTATGAATGGTTCTAAGATTCTAATCTTGGGGGTAGCATACAAGCAAGATATAGATGATTACAGAGAAAGCCCAGCAATTAGAGTAATAGAAGAACTCGAAAAAGAAGGAGCTACAGTTTCTTTTTACGATCCTTTTGTTTTAGAATACAAGGAGCATGGGGTAGTGAAAAAAGGAGAGACTAGCCTCACGGCTGAATTAATAGAAAGCTCGGATTTAGTTATTGTTACAACCGCTCATACTAATGTAGACTACAGCTTTGTTCAAAATCATGCGAAAGCAATCTTTGATACTAAAAATGCTATGAAGATGATAAACAAGCGAGATAACATAGAACTTTTGTAAGGAGGGCTTAGTATGAGATATGCGATTATTGGCTGCGGGAGAATTTCTCCAAATCATATAGCAGCAGCACTTGAAAATGGTTTAGAGGTTGTAGCTTTATGTGATATTGAAGAAGCGAAAATGGATGAAACAATTGAAAAGTTTAATCTTTCTAACAAAACAAAGAAATATTTAGATTATAAACTGATGCTCGAAAAGGAAAAACCTGAGCTTGTGGCAATTTGCACAGAAAGTGGAAAGCACGGAAAGATAGCATTAGACTGCGTTGAGGCTAACGCCAACCTTATTATTGAAAAACCAATTGCACTTTCTCTTGAAGAAGCAGATTTGATAATAGAAAAAGCCAATAAGAAAAATATTAAGGTAAGTGCATGCCATCAAAATAGATTTAACAAGTCTGTTCAAAAGATTAGAGAGGCTGTTGAAGCTAATCGCTTTGGAAAGCTAATGCATGCTACTGCTCATATCAGATGGAATAGAGGAGAAGACTATTACAAACAGGCACCTTGGAGAGGAACCTGGGAACAAGACGGCGGAGCCTTGATGAATCAGTGTATCCATAACATAGACTTACTTAGATGGATGATGGGCGATGAAATTACTGAAGTTGTAGGGATGACTGACAATTTAATTCATGGATATATAGCTGCCGAGGATATTGGAATGGCTCTTGTAAAGTTTTCAAATGGAAGCTACGGAATAATTGAAGGAACCACTAATATTTATCCTAAGAACCTAGAAGAAACTTTATATATTTTTGGAGAAAAAGGAACAGTCAAAGCTGGAGGAAAGTCTGTAAATCTAATTGAAGAATGGCAGTTTGCAGATAATCTTGATAATGCAGATGAGGTTAAACAAAATTATTTTGAAAATCCTCCAAATGTTTATGGATTTGGACACAAACCTTTATACAAAGATGTCATTGAAGCTATTGAAAATGATAGGCAGCCCTATGTTACAGCAGTTGATGGTAGAAATGCACTTGAATTAGTTCTTGCAATTTACAAATCGGCAGATGAAGGAAAAAGCATAAAGCTACCGCTTGATAAATGCAGTACTATAGATTTCAAAGGAAGGTTTAATAGATGAGTTATTTCGTACATGAAAGTAGCTACATAGATGAAAATGTAACTATAGGAAATGGTACTAAAATTTGGCATTTTTGCCATGTACATAAAGGTGCAATTATTGGTGATAACTGCTCTTTAGGTCAAAATGTTAACATATCTAACAACGTAAAAGTTGGAAATGGTGTTAAAATTCAAAACAATGTATCTGTTTACGAAGGTGTTGAGCTTGAAGACTATGTGTTTTGTGGTCCATCTATGGTTTTTACAAATGATTTAACACCTAGAAGCAAATATCCAAAAGGATCCGAAGGATATAAAAGGACTTTAGTTAAATACGGAGCATCCATTGGAGCAAATGCGACTGTTGTATGTGGAAATACTATTGGAAGCTGGGCTATGATAGCATCTGGCGCTGTAGTTACAAAAGATGTACCAAGCTACGCACTTATGGCTGGAGTTCCAGCTAAACAAATTGGATGGGTATGCGAATGTGGATATCCTTTAAAAGATACTTATACATGCAAAGAATGTAGCAGAGAGTATTTATTAGAAGGTGGACTACTTAAAGAAAACAAATAAGGAAGTGCTTTATATGGAATTTAGAGATTTAAAAGCTCAATACAATAAATATAAAACTCAGATTGATTTAGCAATACTAGAGGTTATACAAGGTGCTAATTTTATTGGTGGAAAGCAAGTAACTACTTTAGAACAGCGATTAGCTGAATATGTAGGAGTTAAACACTGCGTATCTTGTGCCAATGGAACAGAGGCCATGACCCTTCTTATGATGGCATGGGATATAAAAGAGGGAGATGCAGTTTTTGTTCCAGATTTTACGTTTTTTTCAACAGGAGAAGTAGTTTCTTTTAGAGGAGCAACTCCAATTTTTGTAGATGTTGATAGGGATACTTTTAATATTGATATTATAAAGCTTGAAAAGACTATACAAAAAGTGATAGCTGAAGGGAAACTCACTCCAACGCTTATAATTCCAGTAGATTTATTTGGACTTCCGGCAAATCACATTGAGATAGAAAAAATAGCCGAAATATATGATTTAAAAGTTCTAGAAGATGCAGCTCAGGGATTTGGAGGAAGCATTCATGGAAAAAAAGCGTGTAGCTTTGGAAATGCAGCAACAACTTCATTTTTCCCTGCAAAGCCGCTAGGCTGTTATGGTGATGGGGGAGCTATTTTTACAAATGATGATGAGTTAGCAAAGCTTTTAAATTCTCTTAAAGTTCATGGTAAAGGCGAAGATAAATATGATAACGTTAGAATAGGAGTAAACTCTAGGCTAGATTCTATACAAGCAGCTGTTTTAAATGTCAAGCTTACAGCTTTTATAGATCATGAGCTTGAAGATGTTAATAGGATTTACAAGCTTTACAATGAAAAGCTTAAAAGCATAGTAGAAACTCCATTTATACCACAAGGATATGTATCAAGCTTTGCACAGTATACAATAAGGCTAAAAAATAAAGAGCAAAGAGATAATCTTCAATCTTATCTAAAAGATAAAGATATTCCTAGTATGATTTATTATGTGAAGCCAATGCATAAACAAAGAGCTTTCGCAGACTATATATATCATGAGGAGGACTTTAAAATTACAAATGAACTTTGCGACACGGTGTTATCTCTTCCTATGCATCCGTATCTGAGTGAGAATGATATTAATAAAATAATGGAGCATATACTAGATTTTATAGAAAAAAATTAATTATAGTAACAAAGTTCATAACTATCATAAGCCTTTAAATTAAGGATTATTTTTATAGGTATAATGATATTTTGTTATGTTGCCGATATATTTCGTAGAAAATTGAATATGATAGGAGGTATATTTGTGAGTATAGAGCAAATAGGCAGTGCAGGGATGCAGTACAGTGGTGAGACTGGAGTTAGAGTACAAAGTGCTCCTGAAAAAGCTCCGGTTGTAAAGAGAGACTCAGCTTCTAATCAACAGCAACAATATAACGGAGATAGGCCATCAGAAAAACAAATTCAAGAAGCAGTAGATACCACAAACAAAGAATTAATTAAACTGGAAACTAATTTAAGGTTTAGCATTCACAAGAAAACAAAGCAAATAATGGTAAAAATAATAGATACAAACACTCAAGAAGTAATAAAAGAGGTCCCACCAGAAAAGATATTAGATATGGTGGCATCAATGATGGAGAGAGCAGGGCTTATTGTAGATAGAAGAGGTTAAGGAGGTATTAAAATGGTAAGCGCAATTAGATTTGGAGGATTAGCATCTGGTATGGACACTGAAAACATAGTGAAACAATTGATGCAGTCGGAGAGACTAAAAGTAGATAAATATACTCAACAGAAAATATGGAAACAATGGCAGCAAACAGAATATAACTCAATGAATAAATTAATGGCTAATTTTATTTTAGATTCTAGAAAAAAATTAGAACTTACAAAAACTACATCTTCTGGGGCTTTAGTCTCTGGGGGTATAGATTCTGTTACTTGGGCTAAAAGCGCAGTATCTTCTAACTCATCTGCTTTTGATGTTACAGCTAGCGCGAATGCTCCAGCGGGAGTATCAACATTAGAAGTTGTACAATTAGCAACTGGAGCAAGTGTATCAAGTCAAACTTCCCTTGATACGGACAAAACTACAGCTGGACAGCTGTTAGGATTTAGTGGAACAACTAAGACAGTTAGAATAAATGAAAAAGATATAGTTTTACTAGAAACTGATACTCTAAGTGATATCGCTCAGAAAATTCGTACTGAAACTGGGCTGAATGCTAATTATGATGCTACAGCTAATAGGTTTTTTATTAGTTCAAAGGCGACGGGAAGTACAGATGCAAAAATAACATTTGACAATGCTGATGCTGAAAACCTTAGAGATGCTTTGAAATTTACAAATTTATCCAACACTATAGGAAAAGATGCGATTATTAAGTATAACGGTACCGATGAGTTAACGTACTCTTCAAATAATATATCAATTAATGGACTTAATATAACTTTAAAAACAACTTCAGGGTTAGAAACTATTAGAACGGACACAAATGTAGATGGAGCATACAACAAAATTAAAGAATTTGTAGACGAGTATAATAAACTTATAGATATATTCAATACAAAGCTCGGAGAAAAAACATATAGGGATTTTCCTCCGCTTACAGACGAGCAAAAGAAAGATATGTCAGAAACTGATATAAAGCTTTGGGAAGAAAAAGCAAAATCAGGGTTAATTAGAAATGATTCTACTATTAATAATATGCTTTCTAAGATGAGAGCAGAAATATATGAAGACGTTAATGGTGCTGGAGCCATTCATGAGTTAGGTATAACTACCGGTAATTGGAGAGATAATGGAAAGCTTCAAATTGATGAATTTAAACTAAAAGAAGCTTTGAGAAATGACTCCGAAAAAGTTTTAAATACTTTGTTTAAGACATCTACATTGCCAGAAAGTACAACAGATCCACAGGCAATTAAAGATAGAATGAAGGATACTGGAGCATTTGTAAGAATCTACGATAATATGATTAGCGGAATTAAAGATATAGTCTCAAAATCAGGACCTGGCTCTGAATCAACACTTCTTCGCTCAGTAAAAAGCAATATTCTAATTGATTATGTGACTAAAGGTTCAAAGAGTCTTCTTGACAGTGATATTGGAGAGATTGATAAAAGAATAGATAGAGAAAATCAAAGAATGATAACAATAGAGCAACGTTATTGGAAACAGTTCACGGCAATGGAGCAAGCGATGTCTCAGATGAATAGCCAAAGTTCATGGTTATCTCAGCAATTCGGAGGCTAGTAATCAATGCTGTGATAGGAGGTAATAATATTGGCAATGAATAACCCTTATGCAAAATATAAAGAACAATCAGTGACTACTGCTACACCAGAAGAGTTGACACTAATGCTATATAATGGATGCATTAAATTTATTAATCTAGCAGAAGTATATATTGAAGAAAAAGACTATGAGAAGTCAAATCTTAATATTCAAAAAGCACAAGATATAATCCAAGAATTAAATATCACATTAAATATGGATTATGAGATTTCACAAAATCTTAGGCAGCTGTATACTTTTATAAATGAAAAATTATTGGATGCAAACATTAAAAAAGATAAACAAGCACTTTTTGATGCAAAAGAAATTGTCTCAGAACTAAGAGATACTTGGAAAGAAGCGATGGCACTTTCTCGAAAGGGGAAGTAAGGTATGGAGAATGTTATTGATATTGCAAAATTAAAGATTGAAGAATTAGTTAATCTCAACAATAATAAGCGTAATTATTTAAAGAAACTTTATGAAATAACAAAGCTTCAAACCATAGATATTTCTTCCAATAGCTTAAATTCCTTACTAGATCATATAAAACAAAAGCAAGACATAATGAATGCCATTGATGATATTGATAAAAAATTCTATGCTGAATTTCAAGGTTTAAAGCTTCATTTAGGTATTAAATCTCTCGAAGACGTTGATATTAATGAGTATCCAGAAATAGCATCTTTAAAGTTTTCGGTAAAAGAAGTAATGGACTTATTAGGAGAAATAGATAAGCAGGATAAAAATAATATTAGTAATGTAAAAACAGAAATGGATAAACTAAAAGAAGATATGAAGGATTTGCAAACTCAATCTAAAGTAATTAAAAACTATGGTACCTCGTCAGTATCATCTTATGGAAAAGATTATCAAGGATTTTATATAGACGGAAAAAAATAAATAGAATTTAGGTGATTTTATTGAAGGCACAATCAATTGAAGCATTAGAAACAGCGGTAGAGTATTTAGATAATATTTCACGTGCATTGCCATCTATTATTGAGGATTATAGAGAACAAAATATCAGTACGGTATCTGAAAAAATGATTAATTTATCAGATGGACTCAGATGGCTTTATGATGTTGCAAAATTAACTAAAGATTATCATTCTTTGGATGAAGATGAAATGTTAGGATGCTATACAGAGATTGTTGATGCAATGGAGATGAAGGATTATATTCTAATTTCAGATCTTATTGAATATGAATTATTACCATTAGTTGAGGGTTGGAGAGCAAGCTTAAGTGAGTCAGTAAAAAATCTTACAACTAACTAGTATTTGGATTGTTCATATAATTTAAGAAGTTAGTATTTAAGGAGATTAATTATGGATATAGCGGGATTGTCAATGAGCCTAAGCCAAATGAAAGCAGCACAACAAGTAAGCGTTTCAGTTATGAAGCTTTCTATGGATACAGCAAAAAATCATGGGTCAGAAATGGTTCAAATGATACAAAATAATACAAGAATGTTAGAGCAATCAGTAACTCCTCATTTAGGAGCAAGCATAGATATAAAACTTTAATAAGTATAGAAAATAGCGCTGTTGTTAAGATGGCGCTATTTTCTATATATAAATTAGTTTTGAGATAGATATAGTATTAAATCTTTACACGGTCTAAGACAAAGAATTGTGTAATAATTAACTATAATATGGTAAAATTATTTTATGTATTTTTTTAGGGTAGTTAAAAGCTTTAATTAGGGGTGGGCTGTTATTATGAAGAAGATTTCCGTTATGATTGTAGATGATCATGTAATGATGAGAGAAGCGATAGTAAAAGGATTTGAAGGCAATTCATGTATTGACATAGTATATCAAGCGCAAAGTGGACGAAGTGCATTAGATTACTTAGAAAACAATCAAGAAAATATAGATATTGTATTGCTTGATGTAATTATGCCAAATGAAAATGGAACAGAGATTCTAAAACAAATTAAAGATTTATATCCACATATTAAGGTAATTATGCTTACAAGTATGGTAAACTCAAAATATGTTATTAAGGCTTTGGAAAATAATGCAGATGGTTATGCAAGCAAAGGAATGGATTTTATTCAGCTTGTATCTATGATACAATCAGTTTATGAAGGAAAATTTTGTAATGATGAAAAAATAAATGATGAAGTTTTAAAATGTAGGGAATATATAAAACAAAAGAGCAGAATACTTAAAGATTTTGCTTTACTAACTCCAAGAGAGTATGAAATCGTAGCACTTATTTCTAAAGGAAAAAGCAATATAGAAATTGCGGATGACTTATTTGTAAGTGAAAGAACTGTCAAAAACCATATTCATAATATACTTAAGAAAGTAAATTTGCAGGACAGAACTCAAATTGCTATTGCGAATTTAAGATATAAAATTGTTGAAAAACAGTTAGGATGATGATTATGAGCTCAGATGATAAATTAGAACAAGCTATAAGAAGGTTTGTAGAAAAAGATGATAGTGATACTTTTCAGAAGATTAGGGAGTATTTATATGAGCATCCTAATTCTACTGTGCTTGATGTTGCAGCTGCTACAAATATTCCTAGAGGAAAGATTTTAAGATATGTAAAAGAGGGTAAATTAATAGATAACTCTGCTCCTATAAAGGAAGTTGTCGAGCCTAGAGTTATTTATAGTGATAATCCTAGTGAATCAAGACATAAGCCAAAGACTAATTTTAGAAGAAGTGGCAGAAGAAAATAATATAAGGAGGGAAATACTATGTTACTTAGAGATTTGCTTACAAGAAGAGATAAATTAAAGACATACCTACACGCACTCAAGCGTTCTATCAATTATTTTGAAGTTGTACTTTTAGATGAAGAAATGGGCAAGGAGCTCAGAGACCTTTATAACGAAGTTATGGCTGAATTTAAAGAACTAGATAATGCAATGAAGCCTCTTGAAGAGATGGAGATGTAAAATATTTCTAGACACTTTATAAATAATCTGTTAGACTATTTATTGTATTTCTCAGAGTCTGTGGTTGCAAGTCCAAGCCAGATGCGGGCAAAAGGACCCACGTAAGCTGTACAAAAATGATATAGTGAGCATGGCGCATCTTAGAGGTAAGTCCTGCCGAGAAAATCGAGAGGGTTAGTAGTGAGGCGATCCCGAGCAAAATCCCCAGCAGGCGAGTGTGGGGGCAAAGACCAGGTCAGTCTGAGAAGCAAAAAGAAGATATATATTATATGTATCTTTTTTTTTATTCAAAATATTATGTAACACAACTTAATTTTACTATTGAAGGAAATATTGAAAAACATATTTGCTTTATAAATTTATATATATAATTAGCTATTTAAGATAAGGATAATCATACAGGTTTTATCCACAAAAAAATACAGTTATTAGAGGTTATGCACAAACTTATCCACATTGTCCACAGAAATGTATCCACATTGCTGTGGATTTTATAGTTATCAATATAAGTAAATTTATATGAATTTTAATATTTTATTGGCAAACATTTATGAAGTTTATCCGTTATTTTTCGAATTTTTAAGATAATTTGAGATAAACTGAGATTTACTCAGATAAAATGACTAAATCAGCTATAGAATCAAGTTTTATCAAGAATTAGAGGTTCTTTCAAATTTTAGGTCGCACGATAAAGGGTATATAATGAAGAAGTTCAGTCTTTTTTGCTAAATATTTGCTAGGAGGTGGGATCGTGGAGGAAATCATCAAGAATATTCTTCAGATTGATAAGGAAGCTATAGAAAAGCAAGAAAGAACAAAGCAGGTACTTGAGGAAAAAGAAAACCAAAAAAAAGCCTTGCTAAAAAAATTAAAGGATGACATAAGCATTAGCATGAAGCAAGAGATTGAAAGTGCAAAGCTGTCAGCTCAAAATGAGATTGACAAGGAATCCGAAAAGATTAAATCAGAATCATCAAAAAAGCTCGAACAACTAGAAGCTAGATACAAAGAGATTTCAGAGAGTTTGGCTGATGATGCTTTTGAGATAGTGATAAGAAGTCTGGAGGGATAGTAATGGGTAACGTTGCTAGATTTGCTGCGCTGAGCACAAAGCTAGATGCTATTTCAGGCAGGTTTCTTCAAGAAGAGGATTATGAAGTTCTGCTTCATAAAGAAAAGGTTACGGAAGTAGCTAGGTATTTAAAGGAAAATACCCACTATGCAAATCTTCTAGCTGATGTAGATCCGGATGATGTACATAGAGGGGACCTTAATCTTCTGCTCAGCAGAAAGGTAATTGAAATCACAGAAAAGCTGGCTCATTTTACGAGTCACAATTACAAAGAGCTTATGAAAGCACTACTAATTCGCTACGAGGTAGAGGATTTGAAGCTTATTCTAAGGGCTATAAGCAGGAACGAGGATGTAAGGTCGCTAGATCCACTATTTATTCACTCTAAAAAGTTTTCACATTTAGATTACGAGCAGCTGCTTAGCATAACTAGTATAGAAGATATGGTAGCTTTGCTGAGAGGAACTATTTATGAGGAGGCTTTTAGAAGCATAACTCAAGAGGATTTGGAGGTAAGGGAATTTCATGCAGAGATGAACTTAGACTTCGTGTATTTTAAGAATCTACTTAAGAAGTCTAAGAATCTGTCAAATGAAGACAGAAAGATTTTAGAAGAGCTTATAGGGATAAATATAGACCTTATAAACATCCAGTGGCTATATAGAGCTCGTAAATATTATGGGCTATCCCCTGAAGAGATTTTGAACTACACTTTGCCAGGAGGTATAAGATATAAGTTTTCTCAGCTAAAGGATTTAGTGTATCAAGAAGACCCTATAGAAGCCGTGATATCCTCTGTAAAGTATACCTATCCTAAGATAGTGGCTATGAAGGATATATATATAGAACGGAAAATCTACCAATATCTTTATGATATGTTCAAGAAATCAAACAGAGAAAACCGAATGAATATTGCAAAGCTCACTTCAGTGCTTCATTTTTTAGAGTATGAAATTAGGGATATTATAACGATAATAGAGGGCATAAGATATGATGTGCCAGTTGAAGCAATGAAAGACTTTTTGATTAGAAATTTTGATTAAACTCTTGCTTAGATAAATATGAAAAAAGAAGGTGAGTACGTGGCAGTTGAAAAGATGCAAATGATGAACCTTGTCGCTCCTTTAGATGACATGCATGATTTGCTTCAAGAAATAGTCCTGATAGAAAAAATCCATATTAAAAACGCAGTCAAGGAAATACAGGATTCTAATTTTACATTAGCTGTATTAGAAGAGCACCTTGACTCTATTGCTGATATGGGAACCATAGTCAAATACAAGGCTAATAAGAGCAGCTACAAGATCTATCAGGATAAGCTAAGCTATCTGGCAAATGCCCTCGATATGATACTAGAGCCTAAAACGGATCTAGATAGAAAGCGAGATATTGAGGATGCAGTAGCTGAGCTTGATAGTATAACTAGGAAGGTTGCTCCTATTCAGGATAAATTAACTGAAAGAGAAGAAACGCTTCACAGATATGAGGATTTTCTTGAGAGTATAGAGTATCTCAAGGACATCAATATAGATGTATGTGCTCTTTCTAGGATGAAGCATTTTAACTATCATATAGGGACGCTTACAAAAGACAAGAGACTAAAGCTAAGAAACAATTATGAGAACATCTCAGCTATTGTACTTCATATAGGAAGCTCTGTAGATGGAGAAGCATATCTGATTTTTTCTCCTGCCCAGCTAGAATATGAAGCTGAAAGGATTTTAAAATCCCTTAACTTCAAAGAAATTCCTCTACCTGCAGAGTTTGAGGGAGTTCCTAGTGAGATTTATCAAAAAATCCAAGATGTTATTATGGATGTGAAGCTAGATATCGAGGACTTAAAAAGTCAAATCATGCAGCTTAAGAAAGACTACGAGGATAGAGTTGACAGAATTTATTCGAGAGTATTATTAGAAGAACGTATAGAAAATTTGAAAGACCACGCAGCTATTTCTGAGCATTTCTTTTATTTTTCTGGATGGATTCCAGAAGTGGAAACTGAGAAAATCAAGCAAAAACTAGAAGAGGTATGTTCTAGAGTAATAGTTGTATTTTCAGAGGTGGATGAGGTTCCTAAAAGAGTGGTTCCACCTACAAAGCTAAAAAACAGCTGGATACTAAAGCCTTTTGAGCTTCTAGTCAATCTTTATGGGGTGCCCAATTACAAAGAGCTAGATCCTACTATTTTTCTAGGGCTGACTTACTTGATATTATTTGGCGCCATGTTTGGAGATGTAGGGCAGGGTGCGATATTGTTTTTAGCTGGCTGGATGATTAGGAAAAAGGAATCTCTTAAGACTCCTGGAGAAATTATGCTCAGAATAGGAATTAGCTCTGTATTCTTTGGCTTTATGTATGGGAGCGTGTTTGGGTTTGAGGAATATCTACCAGCACTTTTAGTACATCCTATAGAAAATATAGATTTTGTACTCTATTCATCTATAGTATTTGGAGTAGTGCTACTTCTTATCAGCTTTGGGATATCAATTAGCAATATGCTAAAAATCAAGGAATATGAGCAGGGAGTATTTGGCAGAAATGGTATTGTAGGATTGCTATTTTATGTAGTGCTTTTAGTTGGGGTTTTGGAGCTTGTATTATCTGACAAAATCATTCCAATTAGCATGCTTATAATAGTGGGAATAATACTTCTAGCTATGATGCTATTTAAAAAACCACTTACAGCGCTATTATTTAGGCAGCCTGCTGTATATCACGAAGGCAAGAAGGAATATTATATTGAGGGTGGATTTGATTTAGTGGAGACACTACTTAGTCTTCTTTCTAACACGATATCCTTTATCAGGGTAGGAGCCTTTGCGTTAAACCACGTTGGACTGTTTTTAGCGTTTACAACGATGGCAAATCTAAGCAATAACAGAGCGATAGGAGCTGTCATACTTATTGCTGGAAACATAATTATTATAGGACTTGAAGGCCTAATAGTTTTTATCCAAGGTCTAAGATTAGAGTATTATGAATTATTTAGCAAATACTATACAGGAGACGGGATAGCCTATTCTCCATTTAAGTTAAATTTAGAAACGGAGGAAAGAAAATGAAAATAATACTTGCACTTATGATTTTATTTGTTATGTCTACTATCGCTTTTGGAGTTAAGCTATATGTCAAAAACGAGCAAAGCTCAGGAAACTTAAAGAAACTCCTTATCGCAAATATCACAGGATTTGCTCCTCTTGCAGCTATGGCTATTTTGTTAATGGTTCCTGATTTAGTGTTTGCAGCTACTGAAGGGGCGGCGTCTAGCAGTTCAGGGCTAGGTTATATAGCAGCAGCGTTATCTACAGGGATGGCTACTATAGGAGCTGGATATGCAGTTGGAGCGGTTGGTTCGTCAGCTCTAGGTGCTGTATCTGAGGATGAAAAAATTCTTGGTAAGACACTTATTTTCGTAGGTCTAGCAGAAGGTATCGCTATTTATGGACTTATTATTTCTATTTTGATTTTAGGAAGACTTTAGGAGTGGATAGATATGATGAAATCCTTCCTCATCAGTGATAACAGGGATACCTATGTAGCTATGAGACTAGCAGGTATAAACGGAGTTATCGTGCATGAAAGAGAAGAAATTTTAGAAGCTATGAAGCAGGCACTAGATGATTCTAGTATAGGAATATTAATCCTTACTGAGCTTATTCTTGAAAAAGTAGAAAAGGAAGTTATGTCCCTTAAGCTTCATAGGAAATATCCTTTGATAGTTGAAATTCCAGATCGTCATGGTCAAAGACGAGATGCAAATTATATTACTAAGCACATCAACGAATCGGTAGGTATAAAAATATAGAGGTGATTAAATGGTAACCTTAGAACAAAAACTGAGTTTGTTTAAAAAACTAGTAGATGAGAAGGTTCAAAAAGAGATAGATGAGCAGATATTAAATAAGGATGATGAGATAAAGGATTTTTTGGAAAAGGAAAAACAGATTTTAGAGTCAAATGCAAATCGTACTAAAAAAGCTGCGATAGAAAGAATTAAAAGACAAAAATCAGAAGCGATTTCTACTATGATTCAGCAAGAAAGAAAGCTGTATCTAAAGAAGAACGAGGAAATATTAAGAGATTTGCTTGCAAAGATTGAAGACAAGATAAGAGATTTCATGCAGACAGATAAGTATAAGGAGCATATAGAAGCTACTATGCTTACTTCTCTTGAGGCTTTTTCAAGTGAGGAGCATATCTATGTTTCCATCCCACCGACTAACTTTAATAAAGCAAAGGAAGCGGCAGAGTCAGCTCTTAAAAAAGCAGGGTTTGAAAATTACACAATAATTGAAGCAGAGCTTAATTATATAGGAGGCTTTGTACTGGAAAACGAAAGACAGACTATAAGACTTAACAAGACCTTTGCAGAGGCTCTATATCTAAAAAGGGAAGACCTAGGGCAGATGCTTCACGATGCTATAAGAAGAGGTGAGACTCTATGATGGAAAAAACAGCTATTACTATTTCCGTCAATGGTCCTGTTGTAGGGGCAAAAAACATGACAGGATTTAAAGTAAGAGAGATGGTTATGGTAGGAGAAAAGAAGCTTCTAGGCGAAGTTATTTCTCTAGATGGGGATACAGGGACTATTCAGGTTTATGAAGAAACCGAGGGACTAAAATCTGGAGAAAACGTATATTCAACAGGAAACCCTCTATCTCTTACTCTTGGACCTGGTATGATAGGAAATGTATTTGATGGGATTCAGCGTCCGCTTGAGGCTATAGAAAAAATATCAGGTGGGTTTATAGCAGAAGGAATAGGACTTTTATCTTTGGACAAGGAAAAGCTCTGGGATGTAACTATTCTAGTATCAGAAGATGATTACGTGGAAAGCGGCGAAATCTATGCTACAGTTCAGGAGACTTCTCTTATAGTTCATAAATTGCTAATTCCACCAGGAGTAAGCGGAAACTTGAAAGATGTGAAGCCTTCTGGCCAGTATACTATCGATGAGGTAGTTGCTACTGTTTCATGTAGTGATAGGATGTATCCGCTTAAGCTTCATCAGGTGTGGCCAGTAAGAGAAGCTAGACCTGTAAAGGAAAGAATGGCTATAGATAGGTTGTTAATCACTGGGCAAAGGGTTCTTGATATTTTCTTTCCTATAGCAAAGGGAGGAACTGCGGCTCTTCCTGGAGGTTTTGGAACAGGAAAAACTATGACTCAGCACCAGCTAGCAAAATGGTCAGATGCAGACATAATAGTCTATATAGGCTGTGGTGAGCGTGGAAATGAAATCACTGAGGTACTAGAGGATTTTCCTAAGCTAATTGACCCTCGTTCTGGAAAGCCGCTTATGGAGAGAACTATATTAATTGCAAATACCTCTAACATGCCAGTTGCGGCTAGAGAGGCGAGCATATATACAGGAATTACTATGGCTGAGTATTTTAGAGATATGGGGTACCATGTTGCCATAATGGCAGACTCTACATCTAGATGGGCTGAGGCTCTTCGTGAGATTTCAGGACGTCTTGAAGAGATGCCAGCAGAGGAAGGCTACCCAGCTTATCTTCCTTCTAGACTAGCTCAGTTTTATGAAAGAGCAGGCTTTGTAAGAAGCTTATCAGGAGTAGAAGGCTCTGTTACTATTATCGGTGCAGTATCACCTCCTGGAGGAGATTTCTCGGAGCCAGTAACAGAAAACACAAAGCGTTTTGTAAATGCGTTTTTAGCTCTAGATAGAAAGCTAGCTTATGCTAGGCACTATCCTGCTATAGGATATCTTACTAGCTACAGTGGATACAGCAAATCTCTTCGTAACTGGTACTATGAAAATGTAAGCGAGGATGTACTGGAAATAAGAGAAAAGATGCTCTTTATCTTGCATGAGGAAGAAAAGCTTAACTCTATAGTTCAGCTAGTAGGCGAAGATGTGCTTCCTGATGACCAGAGGCTTACACTAGAAATTGCAAAGGTTATAAAAAGAGGATTTTTACAGCAAAATGCAATGCATAAGGACGATACCTTTGTGCCGATTATCAAGCAGTATGAGATGCTAAAGGTAATCTACCATCTTCATACTAGAGCACTTGCGGCTGTAAAAGCAAACCTGCCGTTATCTGAAATCAGAAATCCTGAGATTTTTGATGAGGTTGTAAAGATGAAATACACAGTGCCAAATGAGGATTTATCGCTGATAGACGATCTTCATTATCGTATTGATTCGTATTTTGATGAATTAGCTACTAGATACGCATCGATTACGGAGGTGATATAGATGAATACAAAGGAATATTTGAAGCTAGATACTGTTGTAGGCTCGCTTATATCTCTTTCGGGAGCTGAGGATGTAGCCTACGGTGAGATTATAGATATAGTAGTAGATGGAAAAAACAAAAGAAAAGGCAAGGTAGTTATGGTAGATGAAAAAGCTATCATAGCTCAGGTATTTCAAGGCACTCAAGGAATATCCACAGAAAATACCTCAGTGAGATTTACAGGACATCCCCTAGAAATTCCGCTATCTAAAGATATTCTAGGCAGAACATTTAATGGAATAGGGATGCCAGTGGATGACGGACCACAGGTATATAGCAGTAAAAAGCACAATGTAAACGGTAGACCTATGAATCCGATTTCTAGACGTTACCCTAGAAACTATCTGGAAACTGGGATATCAGCTATTGATTCACTTATGACTCTTATAAGAGGACAAAAGCTTCCTATATTTTCTGGAAATGGAATGCCGCACAATGAACTTGCGGCTCAGATAGCAAGGCAGGCTAGGGTAAGAGGAGAAGAAGAAAACTTTGCTATAGTATTTGCAGCTATGGGTGTAAAGCACGATGATGCAGATTATTTTAGAAAGAGCTTTGAATCTTCGGGAGTGCTAGAAAGAGTTGTAATGTATTTGAACCTAGCTGACGAGCCTGTAGTTGAGCGTATTACTACACCTAGATGTGCACTTACTGCGGCTGAATATTTAGCCTATGAAGAGGGCATGCATATTCTAGTTATCATGACTGATATGACAAGCTACGGAGAGGCGCTTCGTGAGATATCCTCTGCTAGAGAAGAGGTGCCTAGTAGAAAGGGCTATCCTGGATATCTATATAGTGACCTTGCTCAGCTTTATGAGCGTGCAGGAATGCTAGATGGAGCAAAGGGCTCTGTAACTCTTCTTCCAATACTCACTATGCCAAATGACGATATAACCCATCCTATTCCCGACCTTTCTGGATATATCACAGAAGGACAGATAGTACTATCAAGGGATTTATATCAGAAAAATATTTATCCGCCTATTAATATCTTACCTTCGCTTTCACGTCTTATGAAGGATGGTATAGGAGAAGGCATGACAAGAGCTGACCACGATGAGGTTTCATCTCAGCTGTTTTCTTCGTATTCTAGAGTGCAAGAAGTAAGGAGCCTTTCTCAAATTATAGGAGAAGAAGATCTTTCTGATATAGACCAGAAATTTATGGAATTTGGAAGGCAGTTTGAAACTAGATTCTTGTCTCAGGACATAGATGAAAGTAGAAGCATTGAGGAGACTCTAGATATAGCCTGGGAAGTGCTAAGAGTACTGCCAAAAGAAGAATTAGAGCGTATTTCACCTGAATTCATAGATAAATACTATGGGAGCTGATGTAAATGTCACAAGAATTTACTCCTACAAAAGCTAATTTATTGAAGTCTAAGGATGCCCTTGATTTTTCTAAAAAAGGATTTTCTTTGCTAGATAAGAAAAGAACCGTACTGATTCGAGAAGTAATGGGGCTAGTTGAAAAAGCAAATGAAATTCAAAAATTAGTTGAGGAAAAGTTTGAAGAAGGATATAGAGCTCTTCAGGTCGTAAATATGACTATAGGAATCAATAATGTGCAAGAGATTGCTCTTTCTATACCAAAGGATGAGACCTTTGAAATTTTGTACCGCAGTATCATGGGATTAGAAGTCCCTACTGTAGAGTATGAAAAAAAAGAAGACCATCCGACCTACAGCTTTTATCGTACGAACCCTGCTATGGATATTGCGGCAAAAAAATTTCTAGAAATAAAATATTTAATTTATGAATTAGCAGAGATAGAAAATGCCGTTTACAAGATAGCAATGGAGATTAAAAAAACCGGCAAAAGGGCTAATGCACTGGATAAGATACAGATTCCACGATATGAAGAAGCAGTCAAATATATCCAAGATGTACTAGAGGAAAAAGAGCGTGAAGATTTTTTTAGATTAAAAAAAGTTAAAGATAGGTTTTAAACCTTCGATTTTGTGGTAAATAATATCTAACCAGTAAAATTTCTAACGTAAACTTAACGCACTTACTGGTTAGTATATGCAATTGAAGGGAGAGGCTTTTATGAGAGTTATCCTAAGCGGCAAGCAAATCGATGTTACAGAGGCAATGAGAAATTCAATTGATACAAAACTCTCAAGACTGGATAAGTATTTTAACGAAGAGGTGACAGCAAAAGTAACTGCTAGTGTATTTAGAAACCTTCACAAAATTGAGGTAACGCTACCTGTAGGAAAAACTGTTATGAGAGCAGAGGCTGTTGATACAGATTTATATAACGCGACTGATATCGTAGTTGATAAATTAGGCAGACAGATTCGTAAGCATAAGACAAAATTAATGGATAGAGGCAACGATACCATTAGATTTGAAAATATCGAAGCTTATATTCCTAGAGAAGAGGAGAAGGAAGAAGAACTTCACGGCAAGATTGTAAAGAGAAAGAGATTTGGTTTTAGACCTATGTCAGAGGAGGAAGCTATACTTCAAATGGAGCTACTTGGACATAATTTCTTTGTATTTACAAGTGCTGAAACAGATGCCATTACTGTTATTTATAAGAGAAAAGACGGTAACTACGGTATCTTGGAACCAGAGTAAAATATTAACCAAAAGGTTTATATAAAGGGTGAGCTTACTAAAAGAGGAACGAGAGTTCCTCTTTTTTAGTGAAAAAATTTAGAAAATATTACAAAATGGTAAAGATTGTGGAGACTTTGTATGATAGATTTCACAAAATTATTTTATGTGATATACTAAAATGTAGCGAATTAGACAGTAATTTCAGATTGAGATAGTATGAATATGTAATGTAAAAAAGATTAAGAAAAGAGGTATTTTACTTGGGATTTTTCGATAATTATCTAACCAAAAAAGAAATTAAGGCCTTACAAAAATCAGTAGATATCATAAACTCATTAGAGGATAGCATTGTTAAGCTTACGGATGCAGAGCTTACAGGCAAAACTCAAGAATTTATGAAAAGATATGAAAATGGGGAGACACTAGATCAGCTTCTTCCAGAGGCTTTTGCAGTTGCTAGAGAAGCATCAAAGCGTGTACTAGGTATGAGACACTATGATGTACAGCTTATGGGTGGTATGGTTCTTCATCAAGGACGTATAGCTGAGATGAGAACTGGAGAAGGTAAAACCCTAGTTGCGACTCTTCCAGTATATCTTAATGCTCTTTCAAAAGAGGGAGTACATGTAGTAACAGTAAACGACTACCTTGCAAAAAGAGATATGGAGTGGATGAGCAAGCTTTATAACTTTCTAGGGCTTACTACTGGGGTTATACTTCATGGAATCACTCCAGACCAAAGAAGAAATGCATACAATGCAGATATAACTTACGGAACAAACAACGAGTTTGGATTTGACTATCTAAGAGATAACATGGTAATTTACAAATCTCAAATGGTTCAAAGACCTCTTAATTATGCTATCGTAGATGAGGTCGACTCTATACTAGTGGATGAGGCAAGAACTCCTCTTATCATTTCTGGTCAGGGAGATAAATCTACTGCACTTTACACTATGGCAGATAGCTTTATTCGTATGCTAAGAAATGAAACAGATTATGTTATAGATGAAAAAGGAAATTCAGTTGCACTTAATGAATCAGGCGTAGAAAAAGCAGAGAAATTCTTTGCAGTTGAAAATATAACAGATATAGCAAATATGGAAACCTATCACCATATCAATCAGGCGCTAAGAGCTCACACTATGATGAAAAGAGACGTGGATTACGTAGTAAAAGACGGAGAGATTATCATAGTAGATGAATTTACTGGACGTCTTATGTTTGGACGTAGATATTCAGAAGGACTTCATCAAGCTATTGAGGCTAAAGAAGGGCTGAAGGTTCAAAGAGAATCAAAAACTCTTGCAACTATAACTTTCCAGAACTATTTTAGAATGTACAAAAAACTTTCTGGTATGACTGGTACGGCAAAAACTGAGGAAGAGGAATTTAAGTCTATTTACAGAATGGACGTTGTTCAAATTCCTACCAATAAGCCAGTTGTCCGTGAAGATATGGACGATGTAGTATACAAAACTGAGGCTGCAAAATATAAGTTTGCAGTTGATGAAATAGAAGAAAGACATAAAAATGGACAACCTATTCTAGTGGGTACTATTTCAATAGAAGATTCAGAGATGCTATCTGATATGCTTAAAAAACGTGGTATTCGTCACGAGGTTCTTAATGCAAAGAACCACGAAAAAGAGGCAGAAATAGTAGCTCAAGCAGGGCGCTTTGGACAGGTTACTATAGCTACAAACATGGCGGGGAGAGGGACTGACATCATCCTAGGTGGTAACCCTGAGTTTATGACAGTAAAAGAAATGAAAAGACTCGGTTATGCAGATGAAATCATCACTCAAGCTAGTGGGTTTGGCTATACTGAGGATGAAGAAATAAGAGAAGCGAGAGAAAAATATCACTCAATTCTAGAAGAAAAGAAAGAAGAATTAAAGGAAGAGCAAGATAAAGTAAGAGAAGCTGGAGGACTTTGCATCATAGGTACGGAGCGTCATGAGTCAAGACGTATAGACAACCAGCTTAGAGGTCGTGCAGGAAGACAAGGAGACCCTGGTACATCTAGATTCTTTATATCTCTAGAAGATGAGCTGATGAGACTATTTGGCAGTGACAGACTTATGGCTATGGTAGAAAAAATAGGTATGGACGACGATATGCCTATCGAGCACAAGATGCTGTCTAAATCTATAGAGGGAGCTCAGAAAAAAGTAGAGGGCAAGAACTTCTCTATACGTAAGCACGTACTTCAGTATGACGATGTTATGAATAAACAAAGAGAAATCATCTACAAGGAAAGAAGAAATGTACTTGAAGGTGAAGATGTTCATTCAGAAATCCTAGATATGATAGATAAAACTATAGACAAAGTGCTAAGCTATTACATTCCTGAAGGTTCATATCCAGAATCATGGGATTTAAAAGCACTAGAAGAAAGATTTGTAAACATCTTCCATCCAGACAAAAAAGTCGAAGTAGGCAATGTTGAAGATTTAACTAAAGAGAGCTTAAAGGAAATAATCAAAAATGAAGCGCTTAGACTATATGATGAAAAAGAAAAATTAGTAGGCGAAGAGCGTATGCGTGAGCTTGAGCGTATTATTCTGCTTCAGGTAGTAGATTCTAAGTGGATGGATCATATAGATGCTATGGATCAGCTAAGACAAGGTATAGGGCTAAGAGCGATAGGACAGGAAGACCCTGTAAGAGCTTACCAAATTGAAGGCTTTGATATGTTTGATGAAATGATTCAGTCTATTCAGGAAGAGACACTAAACTATATCTACGGCTTCCAAGTGAGAATTGAGGCTCAACCTATAGAGCGTAAGCAAATGGTAGATATGGATAAGCTTGAGCAAAAAGGTGGCTCTGAGACTGAAGAAGAAGGACCAAAGCAAATTAAAACAGACAAGGTAGTGGGCAGAAATGATTTATGTCCATGTGGAAGTGGCAAAAAATACAAAAAATGCTGCGGAAAGGATAGGGTTTAATTGCTAAATATCCAGGAACATAGAGAACGTCTGGACTATATGTCCAAATCTATTGAAGAATTGAGGGTTTCTCTTTGACATACCAGGATTAGCCCTTCACAAGCAGGAAATAGATAAAGAAATGAGCGAGCCGGAGTTTTGGAACGAGGTAGAAAAAGCTCAGCAGACCATGCAAAAAAATAAAGTAATAGAAGATAAACTAGAGCAGTTTGCTTCTTTGGAGTCAGAGCTAGAGGACGCTTTTGTCCTCTTTGAGCTGGCTGATGAGGATGCAAGTTTAGAAAAGGAGCTTCATAATGCTCTTAACTCTTTAGAAGAAAAAATAGATGAGCTTAAGATAGCAACCCTGCTCAGTGGGCCATATGATATGAACAATGCAATAGTATCCATACATGCAGGTTCTGGAGGACTTGATGCTCAGGACTGGACTAAAATGCTACTTAGAATGTACGACAGATTTGCTCAGAGCATGGGATTTAGAGTAATTGAGCTAGATATGATAGCAGATCCAGAGGCAGGAATAAAAAGCGTTACTCTAAAAATCGAAGGTGCTAATGCCTATGGTTATCTGAAGAGTGAAAAGGGAGTTCATAGGATTGTGAGAATTTCTCCTTTTGACACCTCTGGCAAGCGTCACACTTCTTTTGCATCTGTGGACGTAATTCCAGAGCTAGATGACAGCATAGAAATCGATATAAATCCAACTGATTTGAAAATAGATACTTACAGAGCATCTGGAGCTGGTGGTCAGCATGTCAACAAAACAGAATCTGCTATACGTATCACCCACCTTCCAACAGGAAT
The DNA here is from genome assembly GCF_900168025.1 of Acetoanaerobium noterae. Lineage (NCBI taxonomy): Bacteria > Bacillati > Bacillota > Clostridia > Peptostreptococcales > Filifactoraceae > Acetoanaerobium > Acetoanaerobium noterae. The sequence continues at coordinate 31,953 of NZ_FUYN01000007.1, forward strand.
AGTTGTACAATGCCAGAACCAGCGTTCTCAGCATTCAAACAAAGAAACGGCAATGAAGATGCTCATGGCAAAGCTCATAGAGTTAAAAGAGCTAGAGCATAAGGATAAAATAGAGGATCTTCAAGGTGAATATTCACAGATAAGCTGGGGTTCTCAGATTAGATCCTATGTATTTCAGCCCTATACTATGGTAAAGGATCATAGAACCAATACTGAGATAGGAAACGTACAATCAGTAATGGATGGAAATATAATGCCTTTTATCAATGCTTATCTTAAAGAAAACCAAGTTAAGCCTAGCTAAAGACAGATGAATTGTAACATATGAGGAGGAAAATGCATGGGTACTAGAGTTATCGCTGACAGTACCAGCTATATGGGAAAGCAGCTCCTTGAAAAATACAACATTAATCAGGTGTCTCTAAGTGTTGATTTTGGAGATGAAAGCTATAGAGAAACAGAAATTTCAAATGAAGATTTTTACAATCTAATGGATAAAAAAGGGATACCTAAATCCTCTCAGCCACCTATAGGAGAGCTAGTAAAAGCTTTCTATGATGTGGTTTCTAGTGGAGATAGCGCAGTTGGGGTTTTTCTTTCATCCGATATGAGTGGAACCTACCAAAGTGCACTTATGGCAAAAAACATGGTATTAGAGAAGCTTCCTGATGCAGAAATAGAAGTAGTTGATTCTAAATCAAACTGTATGCAGTTGGGATTCGCAGTGCTTGCTGCGGCAAAGGCAGCTATAGAGGGGCTTTCTTTAGATAAAATAGTAGAAAAAGCTAAAGACAATATAGATAGAAGCAGATTTTTGTTCATCCCTGATAATCTAGTATATTTAGAAAAAGGTGGAAGGATAGGAAGAGCTGGAGCTATGCTTGGCAACCTTCTTAAAATCATTCCAATCTTAACCGTAGAAGATGGAATAACTAGCATATACAAAAAGGTGAGAACAAAGCAAAAAGCTGTAACTCAGATGATTGAAAAAATCCTTGAGGATGCCAAAAATTTTGGAGGGCTTGAGGAACTAGTCGTACACCATATAAACTGTATAGATGAAGCAAAGCTAGTAGCAGAAAAGTTAAAGGAAATTCTTCCTATTAAAACCATAGCTATTCACGATATTGGCCCAGTTATAGGGCTTCATGTGGGTCCAGGAGCTATAGGAATAGCCTATTATACAAAAGAAAAAATGAGATAAAATAAAAAGCCATTTATAGGTAGGAGAGTCCTCTTATAGATGGCTTAATTTATATAATTCTATAAATAGATATAAAGTTAATAATATGGTTTAAAATAATTTATTTATGCATTTTGATATTCTAAATTTATAAAAATAAGTTTATTTTTTAGAATGGTTACATCATAATATCTAATAGCATTCCTCTTATATCGTCGATTTTTTTAAGGACTCCCATATGGTCTATCTGACCATTAATAAATTCTCTAGTTAGAGTGTCGAGCTCTCTATCTACAGTTTTTACTATAGAGTAATTTCTATGACGACCTCTTCTATCTAAAAAATTCTGATTTTGGAATTGATGAGAGTTTTGGGTCGCAACATTTAGAAACTCTTTTACGAGCTTTTTATATTCCAAAATATCCTTTAAATACATCTTTTCGCCGATTTTATCAGCTTGCTCAGTAATTTTTCCAAATATATTTTCAAGCTCTTCTTTTACGTTTTCAGATTTTATCTTCTCGAATTTTTCCAAAAACTCTGACCTAGAAGCCTCTTTGATGGCTGACTTACCTTCTAGTTTTATATTAGTAGCTAGGGGAAGCTGTTGTATACCCTTAATTCCTACTCCGTTAGCTCCTTGCATGGTATCCTCCTAGTTTTAAAAATACTTTACATACATATTCGTAAATATTTATCGGCACTTTAAAGAATATTCTTTAATCAATTTATAATCAATAGTCCAATATGCCTAGCATAGGACAAAGGTTGATATCAAGAGATTTAAAAGAGTTTCCGATAAAGATAGTGTGGATTTATTCAAAACAAAAGAAGGTGATAGTTAGTGATTCAGGGATACTCGTCAACGGGCAATATCTCATCAAAAAATATAAGTGAAGCATATATGAGCTTGCCATCTAACAGGGTCATTGAGGGCCAAGTAATTTCCAAGGATGGAAAGAATTTAAGAATAGAAGATAAAAGTGGAACAGTAATGGATTTAGTTCTTAAGAAAGAAGTAGAAATTTCTAAAGGACAGGTACTGGAAATTAAAAGAAGAGATATAGAATCTCTAAAAGTAGTAAGTCAGGATAAAATTACAGAAGAAAAAGAAGAAGAAGTGACTGACGAAGCTAAGCTAAAGGATTTGGGACTAAAAACAACTGACGAAAATAAAGATGCTATAAAAAACTTAAAAAGATTTGAAATTCCTATAACCAAAGAAAATATTGAAAGATATGTGGCCGTGAAAAAAACTATGGAAAATCTTAGAGCAAATCTTACTCTAGATGCTATAGCAAAGCTACAAGGCGCAGGCTACGACCTAGATAATATGTCTGTATGGGAAATAGAATCAGCTATGAATGATATATCTAAAAATGATACTACATCATTAGAAACTGAGGTTTTCAAGGCATATATGTCGAAAGATATGTCTTATGATGAAGCTAGAAAACTAGCTAAAGAGATTTATGGTGTAGATATGGGCAAGGATGTTCTAGATTCAATTAGAGCATTGTCAAAAATGGGCATTGAGATAAATAAATCGAATATTGATAATATACACGATGTATTTTCAAAGCTCCACAATATTAAAGATATTGATAATAAGACTTTGATTGATGCGATCAAATTAAATGAAGATGTGAGTATAGATGTGCTTTACAAGCTTAAAAACTATATTCAAAACTCATCAATTGCATCAGCCACGTCAAATAGCGTGGCTTACGGGGCATCTTCAGTGAGACCTCTAAGCGAAAATGATTTAAGTAATATGGAAAATGAAATAAAGAGATTTATAAAGGATATAGGCCTTAGTGAAGCCGATATTGATATTTCTAAGGATTTGCTCAGAAAAAATCAAGGTATAACTAAAGAAGCAGTAGAGAGTATAAAAGAATTACGTGAGATTCTATCAGAACTTCAAAAACTCATGGATAAAGATACGGCTGCTTACCTTATAAAGCAGGGATTAGATTTAGGCTCCAAGGATTTAAAAAGCTTGCTTGAGATGGTGAAAGAATTTCAGCAAGAGCTGGAGCTGATAAGCTTAAACCAGTTTACTCAAGAAGAAATATTAAAAGCCAATAAGCTGATTCAAGCTGTAAATAGTATTTCAAAGGATAAAATAGTAGACGAAAACGTAAAGCTAGTGAATTTAATTTCTGATAAGAAAAACAGCGATGGATATGAATTTTTATTTAGCCAAGCTAGAGAGCTAAAAGTGTTGTCTCATGCGGATACAGTAGTGCTAAGAGCAGCGGCTATAATTCAAAGTGTAGAATCTTTAGATACTGCGCAGATTAGTTCATATACTTCGAATATAAGTCTACTTGATATAGGAAGAGGAGCGAATATAGTACCAAGAGCCTTTAACTATCAAGTAAGCTTGACTTCTATGGAGTTTGAAGTAAGTACAGATACAGCAAATATTAATTCATTATCTTCAGGAGATAGCAATAAAACTGAAGCATATAAGCATTACCAGTATCTAAGAGTCAATATAAGAGCAGTTCATATTTATTCTATGGTAGCTGAAGGGATTGACCCTCTAAGAAGCGATATAAGAAATATGAGTGCTTATGTCGAGCAATACGAGTATAGAAGTAGTCAATATAGCCTTTCTACTATGAGCAGTTTTGATAGTTCTAAGCTAAGTGCAGATATAGTAAAAAACCCTAGCATAAATAGTATGCGCTCAGTAATGAGCATGGCAGATAATTTAAAACCAAAATCAATGGTTACCCAGCTAGTAGATAAAATTATGGAAGTAGCTGAAAGAAAAGATTTAGGGGATTTGACCAAGGTTATGAAGACAGTAGTTAAAACTCTTGAAAACAATAACAATCTTACTAAGGAAACTACTAAAGAGAATATGACTATGTTTTATCAGCATATGAAAGAGGCTGAAGAGATAGTTAAAACTCTAAAAAAAGAAGATAAAGAGGTTTTTGAAAAATATTTAAGACAGATGAGTGAATATCTAAAAGAAAGCAGCAAGGCTTCAAAAGGAGAATCCATGCTACAGATTCCATTTTATATGAATCAAGAAGGTTCTCAGGCCAATGTTTTTGTAAAAACACCTAAGCAAAAAGATAAAATTGACCCAGAGGATATGAGCATACTCATGGATTTAAGCACTAAAGGACTTGGGGATCTCGGATTTTATTTGAAAGTGGAGAATAAAAGTGTATCTGTAAAGATTTCAGCAGGAGAAAATGTACTTTCATCAATAAAAAATGAAATGACTTCGCTGGAAAATCTACTGCAAAATATAGGTTATGAGCTCAAAAAAGTTGAACTTTCAGGTGATGAGGATACAGCAAAAATATCATTTGTAGAAGAAACTGCTAGGCAGCTTCCTTCAGGACTGGATTTGAAGGTGTAGCTATGAAAGCAAATAAAGAGAAACTAAAAAAAGCTGTAAGCGTAACCTATGAGGATGAGCTAAGAGCACCTATAGTATCAGCAAAAGGTCAAGGTTATGTAGCAGAGAAAATAATAGAAAAAGCTCAGGAAAGCGGAGTGGCAACGTATTTTGATGAAGAGCTCCTTGAATCCTTGATGGCAGTAGCTATAGGGGATGAAATACCTGTAGAGCTTTATGAAATAGTTGCAAAGGTTCTCGCTTTCATAGAAAAAATAGACAATTTAAACCATATGAACGTTAAGAAATAGACTATAAATGTCGATAGATAAACCAGTGATTAAAACTTAGGAGGAATATTAAAATGAGAATAAATACAAATATAGCAGCACTTAACTCACATAGAATGTTAGAGAGAAGCAGTATGGCGTCTGCTAGAAACCTTGAAAAGCTTTCTTCAGGAACGAAAATTAACAGGGCTTCTGATGATGCGGCTGGACTTGCTATATCTGAAAAAATGAATGCTCAGATTAGAGGCCTTAAAATGGCATCTAGAAACTCTTTAGATGGAATTTCTTTAATTCAAACAGCTGAAGGTGCTCTTAATGAGGTACATGCTATGCTTCAAAGAATGAGAGAATTAGCAGTACAGGCTGCAAATGATACTAATCAGAATGTAGATAGAGATGCTATTGCAGATGAAATAGATCAGCTTATTCAGGAGATTGATAGAATTGGAAATAATACTGAATTTAACGGTATTAATTTATTTAATGGAAATCTAAGCATTACATCAACGGCTGTACCATTTACAGGAATGCAAGTATTAATTCAAAATGGTGCGAATGCAGACCAGATGGTAGCTATAGATTTGTACAAAATGAATGCTGAAGAGCTAAATTTAAGAACTTCTGCAGCTACAGTGCTTGTACAAGTTGATTCAAATTCTGCAGCTAATAATGCGATTACTACGCTAGAGGCTGCAATTTCTAAAATATCTGAACAGCGCTCTAAGCTTGGAGCATACCAAAACAGATTAGAAAAAACAATTGCGAATCTTGATAACACTGCTGAGAACTTGACTGGAGCTCGTTCTAGAATTCTCGATACTGATATGGCACTTGAAATGTCCGAGTTTACTAAGTTCAATATACTTCAGCAAGCTGGAACTGCTATGCTTTCTCAAGCAAATCAGCAGCCACAGATGATGTTAAAGCTTCTTAATGCTTAATAAATTAGTTTAGATATATTTAAAATGTGATAGTAAACTGGAGGTAAGTTTTAATGTCATATAAAGATGAACTGGCGGTAAAAATAGCTACCTATTCAGGCGAACAAATGGTTGCTTTGGCATATGAAGCACTTATTGAAAATCTTCAGGATGCAAAAGAAGCTATAAATTTAAAAGAAAAAGACATATTGAATGAAAAAATAGATCATAACAGAGAGATTCTAGCTCACCTTACGGCAACGCTTGGAATAGAGGAAGATGAAGTGTCTCTTACTACAAAGCAGCTTTATCTTTATATCAACAAGTTGATGACAGACGGAGTTATGAGGTATAATATAGCTGCGATTGATGAAGCTATAAAGATAATTATTCCTCTTAGAGATGGCTGGAGAGAGCTATCTCTAAAGCTAATGGAATTAGAATCACAAAAAATGCAAAGTAACCAATCTAAATCTGAAAAAGCCTCTGTATATACGGGGATGACTTATGGAAAGAGCGATGTTTCTATCTATTCAGATTCTAAGGATTGGGAAAAGGGCTAAAAAATTTAAGAGCAAATCTAGCATCTGTCGCAAAAGGAGCCAGTTATGGATATAGTTAAAATATTGCAGCAAGAGTTTAATCTTAAGCCTTTTCAGGTAGAAAACACACTTGCTCTTATAGACGAAGGAAAGACGATTCCTTTTATAGCCAGATATAGGAAAGAACAAACGGGCGAAATGACTGATACTGTTCTTAGACAATTTGATGAGAGACTTAAATATCTAAAAAATCTCATCGAGCGCAAGGAACAGGTAGAAAGACTAATAGAAGAGCAAGGAAAGCTAACTGAAGAGCTACAAAAATCTCTAGAGCTAGCAACCACTCTTCAAGAAGTCGAAGATATCTATGCTCCATTTAAGCAGAAGAAGAGAACTAGAGCCACTGTAGCTAGGGAAAAAGGCCTTGAGCCTCTTAGTGAAATTTTGATTCTAGGACAAAAAGATGTATATAAAGAAGCAGAAAATTTCCTAGATGAAGAAAAAGGTGTAGCTAGTATAGAGGATGCAATAGCAGGAGCTATGGATATAGTGGCTGAGACTATTGCTGATGATTTTGAGCTAAAGAAGAAGCTAAGAGCTATAGTATTTAGGGAAGCTGTACTTGAAACATCTGCTAAAAAAGGCAGTGAAGAAAAAGAAGACTTCCTAGTATATAAAATGTACCATGAATACTCTGAGCTATGCAGCAAGATGCCAGCCCACAGAGTACTGGCGGTGAACCGTGGTGAAAAAGAAGATATCTTAAAAGTTAAACTAAATTATCCTCTAGAAAAGATAACTGAGGTATCAGAAAGAGCCTATGTAAAATCAGATATCCATAAAGCTGTCATGGCAGATACTATAAAGGATAGCTTAAATAGATTGATGCTTCCCTCTCTAGAAAGAGAGCTAAGAACTAGCATAACAGAGATGGCAGAAGAGAGAGCTATTGCTGTTTTTGGCGAGAATCTTAGAAATCTTCTTATGCAGTCTCCACTTTATGGAAAAACTGTACTAGGCTGGGATCCGGCTTACCGTACTGGCTGTAAGATAGCTGTAGTTGATGAGACAGGAAAGGTACTAGATACCACAACTGTATATCCTACAGTGCCACAAAATAAAGTAGCAGAAACTAAGAAAGAAATACTTAAGTTAATTGATAAACACAATATAGATATAATTGCGATAGGTAATGGAACAGCATCTAGGGAATCTGAAGCTATAGTTGCTGATATAGTAAAAGAAAGCTCAAGAAAAGTAAGCTTTATAATAGTAAGTGAAGCTGGAGCATCTGTTTACTCAGCATCTGCACTAGGAGAGGAAGAGCTTCCAGAACTTAACGTATCAATTCGTGGAGCTGTATCTATAGCAAGAAGACTCCAGGACCCTCTATCTGAACTAGTAAAAATAGACCCAGAGCATATAGGAGTAGGTCAGTATCAGCATGATGTAAATCAAAAGAGACTTTCAGAAGTGCTTACTGGAATAGTAGAGGACAGTGTAAACCGCGTAGGTGTAGATTTGAACACAGCATCATATGCTATTCTTTCATATGTGGCTGGAATTAATAAAACTATAGCTAAAAATATCATAAAATACAGGGATGAAAATGGAAAGTTTTCTACTAGAAAGCAATTGCTTAAGGTTGCAAGATTAGGACCTGCTGCATACGAGCAGTGTGCAGGCTTTTTAAGAGTAAAGGAATCTGGCGAGGTTCTAGATAGAACTGGAGTGCATCCAGAATCCTACAAGGCTGCCTATGCCTTACTTGAAAAGATGGGCATATCTAAAGAGGATGCTCAGTATCCAGAAAAAACTGAGTTTACTTCAAAAGTAGAAGAGCTAAGCCTAAGAGATATAGCTCAGGAGCTAGAAATAGGACTTCCTACACTTAGAGATATAGTAAAAGAGCTTTCTAAGCCTGGACGTGATATCAGAGATGAGGGAGCAATGGCTCCTATACTTAGATCTGATATTTTAAAGCTAGAGGATTTAGAAATAGGAATGATACTTCAAGGTACAGTTCGTAATGTAGTGGATTTTGGAGCTTTTGTGGACATAGGTATCAAAAACGATGGTCTCGTTCATATATCTCAGCTATCTGACAAATATGTGAAAAATCCTATGGAGGTTGTGTCTGTAGGAGATGTAGTTGAGGTCAGAGTAATTGATATAGATAGACAAAGAGGCAAGGTATCGCTTTCTATGAAAAAAGCTTAATAAAAATAAGTTTGACTAATGATTATCATTGACAATTATAGAGCAAATAGGTATACTATAAATATACAACTTAATATTTCTTCAGGGCAGGGTGAAATTCCCGACCGGCGGTAAAGTCCGCGAGCTGCATAGGCAGTTGACTTGGTGAAATTCCAAGACCGACAGTAAAGTCTGGATGGGAGAAGATAAGCTATTTATTATGCTATTAGTAAGCCTGGAGATAATTTTATTTCCAGGTTTTTTAATTTTAAATAGTAAAAGGGTTTCTGATATTATTGCAATATATGATTGCGTATAGGCAGAGACTTATCTTCTTAATTATATTTTACTTATATTTTTTAGGAGGAATTATAATGGAAAAAGCAGTAACAAAAAAGCAAGCTATCAGTACATCTAAAATGGTCAAGATTTCTATACTTGGAGTAATGTCTTTTATACTAATGTTTATGAATCTGCCACTACCTATATTTCCAGCTTTTTTAAAGATTGATTTTGCAGATATTCCATCCGTTATTGGTGGATTTGCACTAGGTCCAGTAGCAGGAATAATGATTCAGCTGATTAAAAACATTCTACACTTTATGTTTGATAACAGCACAGGCGGAGTAGGAGAGATATCTAACTTTATAGTTGGAGGCTCATTTGTATTAGTTTCAAGCAGTATATACCATGCCATGAGAAGTAAAAAAGGTGCAATAATCGGAAGTATAGCAGGAACTATAGTTATGGCTATGGTGGGAGCCCTTTCAAACTATTTCCTAATCATTTCTTTTTACTCAAATATCATGCCGATAGATGTTATTATCAACCTAGGAACAGTTGTAAACTCAGCAATCCACGATAAATTAACTCTAGTGCTTTACGGAGTAATTCCGTTTAATATCTTCAAAGGTATAGTAATATCAGTAGTTACTGCCTTACTTTATAAAAAAGTTACCCCGATTTTAAAGAAGAGATAGTTAGCTACTGGATTAATAGAGCTATTAATTACAGAATAAATAAATTAGTAGTTGATTAAACTACAGGCAAGGTTATTATTTTTAAAATTTATATTTGCACCAACGGCTCTTTTTATTAAGACTATTTATCTACGTATAGTCTAAATTAAGAAGAGCTTTTATTTTGTATAAAAAATTGGTTATAAAAACTAGGCTTTAAGTATTTTCTGGCTTACTAAAATTAATTATAAAGAGAGTGGATGTTATTTTTTGCCTATTTTTGTTATAATATTAAGGTTAAGGTTTAATATTTTTGATTTTTGAAAACTAGGAGAAAATATGATTTATTTAATAGATGAGCAAATGACTAAATATATAGGTGAAAAGCTAGGAAAGCTTCTAAAACCCAATGATGTTTTAGCTTTAACTGGAGATTTGGGCGCAGGAAAGACTATGATGACTCAATCTATAGCGAGGGGAATGGGGATAGAAGACTATATAACCAGTCCTACCTTTACTATAGTTCAGGAATATGAAGGAAAGCTTCCGCTATTTCATTTTGATGTGTACAGAATAGCTGATGAAGAGGAAATGTATTACATAGGCTTTGATGAATATCTAGCTAGAGGAGGAGTCTGCATTATAGAGTGGGCGAATTTAATTGAAAGCATTCTTCCAAAGGAAAGGCTAGATATAGAGCTTCTATATACGGAAAAAGAGGGCAGAAACATGAGACTTACACCTCATGGAGCAAGGTATGAGGATTTAGTAAAGGAGCTGATTGAGGAGTGAAGATATTAGGAATAGATACTTCATCATCGTCCTTATCTGTTGCGGTGATGGACGATGATTTATTAAAGGGTGAGTTTACTTTAAATCACAAGCTGACTCATTCTGAGCAGATGATGCCGCTTTTAGACAGCTTGCTTTCTCATTTAGAGCTTAAGATGTCAGACATAGACCTTATAGGGGTAAGCGTGGGTCCTGGCTCATTTACAGGAATTAGGATAGGTGTAGCTGCGGCAAATGCTATGGCTATGGCTCTAGACATTCCAGTAGTTGGGATATCTAGTCTAGAGGCTATGGCATATACAGCAGGAGAGACAGCTTACACAATAGTATCGACTTTCGATGCTCAAAGAGATAGGTTCTATTTTAATGCATATAGATTTGAAAATTCAGAGCTTAAGGCTTTAGAAACTGAAGATGTACTTGAAAAGGAAGACCTAATTAAAAAACTAGAATCCTATGATAAAGTGCTACTTCTAGGAGATGCTGTTTTTATAAATGAAGAGCTACCACTTAATGTAAAAAAAGCAAAAAGAGCGGTAAGATATGTAAGAGCATCTAGCGTATGTGAGTTAGCCCATAGAGACTATTTACTTGGAAAGACTGGTTTTGCAGTTCCAGTATACTTAAGAAAATCTCAAGCAGAGATTCAATTTGAAGAGCGTATGAGCAAAGAGGTAAACAATGGGTGATTTTAAGATTTACGATATGAATAAGGATAATGTAGATGGAGTTTATGAAGTCGAAATTTTATCGTTTACAGATACTTGGAGCAAAAAGGCTTTTGTAGATGAGCTAAAAAATAATCTGGCATATTACAAAGTAATAGTAGACGAGGAAATTTCGAAGGTAGTTGCCTTTGGAGGACTTTGGAAGGTGCTAGATGAAGCCCATATCACGAATATTGCTGTTCATCCTGAGTATAGAGGAAAAAAACTTGGAAATATGATAGTAGAGGCTTTGATTGAAAAGGCTAAGGAAATAGATATAGCTGAGATGACACTGGAAGTCAGAGCATCTAATGAAACAGCGAAGAATTTATATGCCAAATACGGATTTAAGATAGCAGGTATTCGTAAGGAATACTATCAAGATAACAAGGAAGATGCGATTATCATGTGGAAGTCTATGAAGGAGTTAGGTTAAATGAAGGATATACTGAGTCTTGCTATAGAGACTAGCTGTGATGAAACCTCAGCTGCTGTGCTTAAAAATGGCAGAGAAGTAAAATCAAATATTATAATGAGTCAAATTGATATACACAAAAAATTTGGAGGAGTAGTACCAGAGGTAGCTTCTCGTAACCATGTTCAAGATATAAATCCAGTTATTAAGCAGGCACTTGATACTGCAGGAGTTAGCTTTAAGGATTTGGATATCATAAGTGTAACCTATGGACCAGGGCTTGTAGGAGCGCTTTTAGTAGGTTTAGCAAGTGCAAAGGCTCTAGCCTATGCCTTAGATATTCCATTAGTAGGAGTACACCATATAGAGGGGCATATAGCGGCCAATTACATCGCTCATGAAAAGCTAGAGCCACCATTTATTTGCCTTGTTGTATCTGGGGGACATACTCATCTTGTAAAGGTCGCTGATTATGGCAAGTATGAAATACTTGGAAGGACAAGAGATGATGCGGCTGGAGAGGCATATGACAAGGTAGCAAGGGCAATAGGGCTAGGCTATCCTGGAGGACCACTAATAGACAAGCTTGCAAGGGAAGGAAATCCTCATGCTATTAGCTTTCCACGCACCTACCTAGAGGAAGCATCCTATGATTTTAGCTTTTCTGGATTAAAGTCAGCAGTGCTCAATTATCTAAATGGTATGAAAATGAAAGCTGAGCCTATAAATGAAGCTGATGTTGCGGCATCCTTTCAAGAAGCTGTAATAGAGGTGCTATCAGCAAAGCTCATTCGTGCTTGCGAGGAGCATGGGCTAAAGCAAGCTGCCATAGCTGGTGGAGTGTCTGCAAACAGCGCTCTAAGAGAGCGGTTAGAAACTATGTGCAAAAAAGAAGAGATAGATTTTTATTATCCACCTCTAGAACTTTGCACTGACAATGCTGCCATGATAGGCAGTGCAGGTTATTATGAATATATTAATGGTTATACTTCTTCGTTAGATTTAAACGCAAAGCCGGGACTTAGGCTAGGAGACAAATAGATAGTTAATCCTGCTGGGCTTCTAGTAGCATTTCCCAAGTGCTCATAAGCTCATGCAGGATTTTTTCTTTGTCTGATTTTTGCTCTGCAACTTCCTTGACTTTTTCGGGATTTGAATAGATTTCCTCAAGGCAAAGCAGTTCATTTAGATTTTCTATTTCTAGCTCAGTATTATGAATAGCTTCTTCAGTTTCTGTGATTTGCTTTTTTAATTTTTTCTCTTCTTTTTCTTTTTCCTTGTCCTTCTTGCGCTGGATTTTAAGCTGAGTTTTGGTAGTAGTATCCTCTCTTTGGTTAGCAAACTCTAGAGCAGCTTTTTCAGCTGCACGTTTTTCGATATAGTAATCGTAGTTGCCTAGATAGCTTTTTACGCTCTGGTCTTCTAATACTAGGATTTGATCAGGTACCTTATTTAAAAAATATCTATCGTGGGAGATTACAAACACAGTTCCTTCATAGTTCGTGATAGCATCCTCAAGAACCTCTTTAGATTCTATATCGAGATGGTTTGTAGGCTCATCTAGAAATAAAAAGTTTGAATCTGAAAGCATGAGCTTAAGTAGCGAAATCCTAGCTTTTTCGCCTCCGCTCAAGGTTCCTATTAGCTTGTATACCTCGTCGCCTGTAAATAGGAAAGCTCCTAGCATATTTCTTACTTTTGTTTCTGTAAAGTTAGGATAGGTAGACCATACTTCTTCAAGCACAGTTTTATCAGGCTGTAAATCATCTCTTTCCTGGTCAAAATAAACTGGATACACATTGGTTCCAAAATCTATATCTCCATCAAAGCTTTTGTCTACTCCAAGAAGTATATTGAACAAAGTTGATTTTCCAGCTCCATTGGCTCCGATGAGTGCAATTTTTTCTCCTCTGTATATATCCAAATCCACGTTTTGAAATAGACATCTTTCTCCGTATGACTTACTTAAGCCTCTTGCTTTTAATACATCCTTACCGCTTTTAACTGAAGGCTCAAAAGTAATCTTTGCCCGTTTTTTCATGTAGTTTGGCTTTTCTACTACATCCATTTTATCAAGAAGCTTTTCTCTACTTCTAGCACGTTTTACTTGTTTTTCTCTTCCAAAAGCCTTTAGCTGGTCTATTACTTCTTGTTGGCGTTTTCTTTCAGCTAGATTTTCTTCGTAGGCTTTTTCATCTAGCTCAGCTTGTATTTCTCTTTGCGAGATATAATAGGAATAGTTGCCATTATATACTCGAATAGACTTGTTAAAAAGCTCGAAGGTTCTATTTGTAAGCTGGTCTAGGAAATATCTGTCATGGGATATCACGAAGATAGTTCCTCTATATTGACGTAGAAAAGCCTCTAGCCACTGAACAGAATCGGTGTCTAGGTGGTTTGTTGGCTCATCAAGAAGGAGTATATCAGGCTTTTTTAGAAGTAGCTTTCCTAGCATTACTCTAGTTTTTTCTCCTCCTGAAAGCATCCTTACCTTTTTACTTAAATCCTCTTCCTTAAAGCCTAAGCCGATAAGTATGCCTTTTGCTTCTGAATTATATGCATAGCCGTTAATTTTTGTAAACTCATCGGTTTTCTTTGTGTATTGCTTCATAAGTCTATCTAGCTTGTCGTGGTCTTCTAAAGAACCAGCTTCAGCTATGTCGTGCTCTAGCACTCTGATTTCCTTTTCTAGAAGCATAACCTCTTCAAAAACCGTAAGCACTTCTTCTATTAAAGTGTTATCGTTTTCTATATCCACATGCTGAGAGAGATATCCAATGGACAAATCCTTTGCATAAAAAATATCTCCTAAGTCATAATCTACTTCCTTGGTTATGATTTTAAAGAGGGTAGTTTTTCCTGTGCCGTTTGACCCTACTAGTGCCACTCGTTCGCCTTCATTTATTGTAAACGAGATATCCTCTAGTATGACATCGACCCCAAAGCTCTTTTTTATATTATTCATTGCTATAGATATCATAAAATTTAACCTAAACCTTTCAATTTGTGATAAAATATTATCAATTGCTACTAATATTTATACACTTTATAAAATATATATTTATAAATAGTTATCAGATTATTGAAAATAATAACTTTTTATTGTAAATACAATCAGGCTCCAGAAACTCATTTAGTACCTTAATGAGTAGGATTCTTATTGTACGTTTTATCAAGTAGTATATTTATTCTGTAAAAAGTTTTCGTTTTAACGTTAACGATACTATTTTACAGGGTAATAACTCTAGTATCAAGCAATATTATATCATATGACCGGTTTATATAGTAAGAAGTCATCACTGAGAGTCATAAGTAAATGAAATTGACAAAGTTATGTTAAATCTTTATAATTGTAACAAAATAACAGAAAGTTCATATCGATATGGAGGAAAAATAAATGTCTAAAAAAGTATCAATGGCTGTTATTAGGAGACTGCCTAAATATCACAGATATTTGGCTGATCTTTTGGATAAGGAAGTGTACAGAATTTCATCTAAGGAGCTTAGTGAAATTATAGGGTTTACAGCTTCGCAAATCAGGCAAGATCTTAATAACTTTGGAGGATTTGGACAACAAGGATACGGCTACAATGTAGAAGAGCTATATAATGAGCTAAGCAAAATTTTGGGACTTGATAAATCTTACAACACAATAATTCTAGGAGCAGGAAACTTAGGACAGGCTCTTGCTAATTACAGCGGCTTTAGAAGATCTGGCTTTAAAGTAAAAGCCCTATTTGACATCAACCCTAGATTAGTAGGAATCAAAATCCAAGACCTAGAAGTAATGGATGTAGAAAAAATGGAAGAGTTTATTAAGAAGGAAGATATCACTATAGCTGTGATTTGTACTCCTAAAGAAAAAGCTCAAGAATCTGCCAACAAATTAATCGAGTACGGTATCAAAGGTATTTGGAATTTTGCACCTATGGATATCACTGTGCCAGAGAATATTAAGGTAGAGGAAGTAAATTTATCAGAAAGTTTATATGTGCTATCATATATGCTGAACGATGGTTTAATGTAACATACTATTAAAACAAAAAAAGGACTCATTTGAGTCCTTTTTTTGTGCTGTGTATTGTATACAATGATAATTATAATCACTTAAATAACTTAACTTAAATTTTAATTTTCCTATAGAAATTCTATATAGCAATCATGGTTAAATATGATATACTAAAGCTAGATATACCGTATTTAATTTATAGTAAGTGAGGTGTCGATATGGCATGCAATTGCAGCAATAAGGTAGAAGAAGTACGTGAGCTAGTGGATCTAAGCCTTATAGATCCGATTATCGAGAAATATGGTAAGGTTAAAGGCGCGACTATAACAATACTTCAAGGTGTTCAGGAAGAATATGGTTATATTCCGTCAGAGTCACTTACATATATTGCTCAAAAAACTGGTATGAAAGAAGCCAAGCTTTACGGAGTGGCAACTTTTTACACGCAGTTTAGAATGAATCCAGTCGGTAAAAATCTTATTTTGCTATGTCAAGGAACGGCTTGTCACGTTAACGGTGCAAGTACAATAGAAAAAGCTATATGCGAAGAACTTGGAATAACAGAAGGTGAAACGACCCCGGATAAAATATTTACATTTACTAACGTGGCCTGTCTAGGATGCTGTAGTTTGGCTCCTGTTATGATGATTAACGGGGAAACTTATGCTAAGCTTACTCCAGAAAAGACAGTAGAGGTTCTTAGAAATTTAAGAAAAGAAGCCCAAGGCGAAATGGAGGGTAAATAAATGAAGGTTCTTGTTGGTGCAGGGAGCTGTGGTTTTGCAGCAGGAGCTCACAAAGTAATGGATGAGCTAGAGCAAATCAAAGACATACAGTTCGAATATGAAATCACTGGATGTATAGGGATGTGTCACCTAGAGCCAATCATGGAGATTCATGACAATGGCGAGATGTACAGATTTGTAAAGGTGATGGCTGAAGATGTACGCCCTATATTAGAAGACTATAAAAATTTTGCTGATAAGATGATCAGTAAAATAGATTCTGAAGGATTAGAAAAGCAGCCGAGAGTAGTTCTTAGAAACTGCGGAGTTATCAATCCAGAATCAATCGACGATTACATAAACATCGGTGGGTATGAAGCTATAAAAAATTGCTACGAATCTAAATCGCAAGATGCAGTAATAGATGAAATAAAAAAATCAGGACTTAGAGGCCGTGGAGGAGCAGGGTTTCCTACATGGTTTAAATGGGATGCAGCAAAAAAATCAGCTGGACAAAAGAAATACGTAGTTTGTAATGCAGATGAAGGAGATCCAGGGGCATTTATGGACCGCTCTGTACTTGAGGGAGATCCACATAACCTAATAGAGGGTATGATGATTTGCGGATTTGCTATAGGAGCGGACGAAGGCGTTGTTTACGTGCGTGCAGAATATCCTTTGGCAATTCTAAGACTTCAAAAAGCCATAGAGGATGCAACTGAAAGAGGCTTTTTAGGAGAAAATATCTTTGGAATACCTGGAAGAAACTTTAGTCTAAGAATAAAAGCTGGAGCAGGAGCTTTCGTATGTGGTGAGGAAACAGCTCTTATTGCATCACTTGAGGGCGAAAGAGGAATGCCTAGACTTAAGCCGCCGTTCCCAGCTCAAAAGGGTTACTGGCAGCTACCTACAAATATAAACAACGTTGAGACTTTTGCTAACGTACCTTGGATTATTAAAAACGGTGGGGAAGCGTTTGCAAAGTATGGAATAGAAACAAGTAGAGGAACAAAAGTATTTGCTCTTACTGGTAAGGTTAAAAAAGGTGGACTTGTTGAGGTTCCTATGGGCATCACTCTAAAAGAGATTATCTATGGAGTAGGTGGAGGAATAGTAGGAGACAGACCATTTAAAGCAGTACAGCTAGGGGGACCATCTGGTGGATGTGTGCCTGCAGAGCTTATAGACACAAAAGTAGATTATGAATCAATTACTAAAACTGGAGCTATAGTAGGTTCTGGTGGAATGGTTGTAATGGATGATACTACTTGTATGGTCGATATGGCTAGATTTTTCCTAGATTTTACTTGCAAAGAATCTTGCGGTAAATGTACTTACTGCAGACTTGGAACAAAGCGTATGCTTGAGATTCTTGAGAGAATTACAGCAGGTGAAGGTAGAGAAGGCGATATAGAGCTACTTGAAGAGCTGAGCTACAAAGTTAAGGACGGTTCTTTATGCGGACTTGGACAAACAGCTCCAAATCCAGTTCTTACAACTATAAAATACTTTAGAAATGAATATGAAGACCATATATATAATAAAACATGTACAGCAAAACAGTGCAGTGCATTAATTAAATATGTGATTGATCCTGAAAAATGCGTAGGGTGTACAGTGTGTGCTAAAGCCTGTCCAGTATCTTGTATTTCTGGTGAAAGAAAAGAGCCTCATCTAATCAATCAAGATGCTTGTATTAAGTGTGGACAGTGTTACCAAAAATGTAAATTTGACGCAATCAGCGTTAACTAATGAGCGAAAGGAATGAGAATATGCCTCATATCAGAGTTAATATAGATGGGAGAGAAATAAAAACCTATCCTGGGCACACAATTCTAGAGGTTGCTAAGCAAAATCAAATAGAAATCCCTACATTGTGCCACGATGAAAAAATTAAAAACTATGGTTCCTGTGGAATCTGTGTAGTAGAAGTTGAAGGAAATCCTAGACTTGTTCGTTCATGCTCTACTGAAATAGCTGACGGCATGGTAATCAGAACAAATACTCCTAGAATAGTAGAAAGTAGAACTACTACTTTAGAGCTTTTACTTTCAGATCATACTGGAGACTGTAAAGCTCCATGTACTCATGGATGTCCTGGACATGTAGACGTACAAGGTTATGTTGGACTTATAGCAAACAAGCAGTACGAAGAAGCAATCAAGCTTATCAAAAAAGAGCTGCCACTTCCTGCAAGTATAGGAAGAGTGTGTCCTCACCCATGCCAGACTGCATGTAGAAGAGGCATAGTAGATGACTCTGTGTCTATAGCTTGGCTAAAATACTTTGCGGCTGATATAGATTTGGCTAAAGATGAGCCGTTTATGCCTGAAATCAAACCAGATACAGGTAAGTCTATCGCTATAATAGGCGGGGGACCAAGTGGTCTATCTGCTGCTTACTATCTTAGATCTCAAGGCCACAGCGTAACTATTTACGAAGCAATGCCTGAGTTTGGAGGTATGCTAAAATACGGTATCCCTCTATATCGTCTTCCAAAAGAAGTGCTATTATCAGAGATAGATATCATAAGAAACATGGGAGTAGAGCTTAAGCCTAATGTTCGTATAGGTAAAGACGTGTCTCTTTCTTACTTAAGAGAAAAATATGATGCAGTTTATGTAGGTATAGGTGCATGGACAAGTACAAAACTGGATTGTCCAGGTCAGGATTTAGATGGAGTTATAGGAGGAATTAAATTCCTTACGAACTTCGCAATAAACACACCTATCAAAACAGGAGATAGAATTGCAGTTATTGGCGGCGGAAATACAGCTATGGATGCTGCAAGAACTTCAATAAGATTAGGTGCTAAAGAAGTTTATGTAATATATAGAAGAACCAAAGAGGATATGCCGGCAGTTGACGTTGAGATAGTAGAAGCTGAAGAAGAAGGTATCACATTCAAATTCCTTCTTAACCCAATAGAGTTCATCGGAGATGAAAATGGCAGAGTGAAGCAAATCAGACTTCAAAAGATGGAAGTAGTTGGAGGAGGAGCAGACGGACGTAAGAAAGTCGTTCCTGTAGAAGGCGAAGAAGAAATCCTAGATGTAGATTCAGTAATTATGTCCATTGGTCAAAGATTAAAAGGCGACGGCTTTGAAGAGCTGGAGCTGAATAAAGGTGGAAATATAGTAAGCGACCCTGAAACCTTCATGACTAACCTAGAGGGAGTATTTGCAGGTGGAGATGCTACTAATAAAGGAGCTGCTATTGCTATTCAGGCTATAGCTGATGGAAAATACGCAGCTAGAGTAATGGATTCATATTTAAAAGGAAACCTTATTCCTCACAAAGAACCGTTCTTTGTAAAAAGAGATGATATAACAGCTGACAGCTTCCCAGAGGTAGTAAGACAAGGCAGAACTCATATGGGACATGAAGCACCTGAGCTTAGAAGAAATAACTTTGAAGAAGTGGTGCATGGCTTTACTGAGCAAGAAGCTATAACTGAGGCTACTAGATGTCTAGAGTGCGGCTGCCACGATTACTTTGAATGTGATTTAATCCGTCATTCTCAGGAATACGATGTTAAGCCTGAAAGATTTGCGGGAGAAATGCACAAGCGTCTGGATGAAGACAACCATCCATTTATCAAGCGTGACCCTAACAAATGTATCCTTTGCGGACAGTGTGTTCGTATTTGTGATGAGGTAATGGATAACACAGCTCTTGGACTAGTAAGCAGAGGCTTTGACACTATAGTTAAGCCAGCTCTTGAAAAGAACTTAAGAGAAACTGATTGTATCTCTTGTGGACAGTGTATCAGCGTTTGTCCTACTGGTGCTCTAATGGAAAGAGTTCCTGTACACAAGCCAGTTCCTGTTAGAACAACTCATACAAATTCAGCATGCTCAGCGTGCTCAGTAGGCTGTAACCTAGATTTAGAAAGTAGAGGAAGCTTACTTCTTAGATCTCTTCCTACTAGAGAAGAAAGTGTAAACAACGGACTGCTTTGTTCAAAAGGTCGTTTTGGATTTGCTTCTTATCTAGGCGAAGGAAGAATTACTAAGCCACTTATAAGACAAAATGGTGAATTAGTAGAAACTACTTTTGAAGAAGCTATACTTTATGTAGCTAGAAGAGCTCAAAGTATATCACTACTATATGGAGCTAACTCTATGGGACTTAGCATCAGTGGAAGATATACAAATGAAGAAATTTTCATGGCTAAGAAATTCGCAAAAGAAATACTTGGAACTGAGCAAATATTCTCATTTGGAGCTAAAAGAAGTGGCTTAAAAGACAGCCTGCCATATGATGCATCTCCAAATCTAATAGAAGAGCTATCTAATACTAACTTTATCATGGCTATAGGTGGAGATTTCGAAAGAGATTACACAATAGCGGCACTTAAGATTAAAGAAGCAGTAGGTAAAGGCGCTCACTTAATTCATGTAAATAATGCTAAAAATAAACTGGATGATTGGGCTCAAAAGAGTATAATTACTGACAGTAGCTTTGAAATGTTAAAGCAAATTGCTAAGTACCTAGCTGACAACAGCCAAAATGCTATAAATGCACAGGGCATGGAAGAACTAAAAGCATATCTTGACAAGGTAGTAGTATCAGATGAGGCTACTGAGATTGCTTCTATGTACCTAAAAGCTAAGAAAGCTATGATAGTATACGACAGTGTTCATGTTACAGCTGATGCAGAAAGATTGATTTCTGCAATAGTAATGCTATCTGGACACATTGGTTCTGCAAGAGAAGGCTTTATAAAGCTTAGACCATATGCAAACAGCCAAGGTCTTGTGGATATGGGTATTAGTATTGACAGCGAAGCCAAGCTTGAACTTGTTAAAGACAATTCAATAAAAGGTCTTATGGTATTTGGGGAAAACATCAGTCCTGAGGAAGTTTCAGCAGTAGAGTTCCTTATGGTTCATGATACTCATATGACTGACCTAGCTAAAATAGCTGATGTGGTAATCCCTGCGGCTGTTATGGTGGAATCTGATGGAACTATAACTTCTGCAGAAAGAAGAATCCAAAGAGTATCAGCTGCTATAAAGCCAGCAACTGGTTTATCAAACTGGGAAGTTCTAAAGAGACTTATGAATACCTATAGCACAAACTGCAAGTATGCTAGTGTAGACGAAATTACAAGAGACTTAAGTCTTGAAATTTCAGGATATCATGGATTACTAGAAAATCTTGATAAGCCTGTATTCTGGCCTATCAACGAATCACCTCAGCTATACAGTAGAGCAATGCTGGAAGCACAGGCTAAATACAGCTTGCCTCAATCAGAAATACTTTATGCTGAAAATGTAGAAACAAATTATCATAGAACTTTATTCAATGATTTTTTAGCTAATAAGAACCTATAAAATAAGAACTTCCATATAAACAACAAGATTAAGACCGAATTTCTATATAAATGAAAAAAAGGAGCCTGTTTAAAAAACAGCTCCTTTTTTTACAAAAATTTCTTATAGGATATTTATTCTAAAATTACTATGTATTTACAATAAAAAAGCACAGGCAATTCGCCTGTGCTTTAGAAATTCAATTATGAATTAATTATTAATTAATTATTAATAATCTCCTTGTTGTACCATAGCATCTGCTACTTTAACAAAACCAGCGATGTTAGCTCCAGCAACAAGATTATATCCGAATCCAAACTCTTCAGCTGCTGTAGCTGCGTTGTTATGGATGTTAATCATGATTTGATGTAATTTAGCGTCAACTTCTTCTGCAGTCCAGCTATATCTCATTGAGTTTTGAGACATTTCTAGAGCTGAAGTAGCAACTCCACCAGCGTTAGCCGCTTTAGCAGGTCCGATAAGAACTCCTTTTTCTTGTAGGAAAGTAAGAGCCTCGTTAGTAGTAGGCATGTTAGCACCTTCAACTAGGAATTTGATTCCGTTGTCAACGATTAGTTTAGCATGCTCTAAGTGAATATCATTTTGAGTTGCACAAGGCATGATGATATCAACTTTTTGTCCCCAAGGTTTTTGTCCTGGGAAGAACTCAGCGCCAAACTTGTCAGCGTAATCTTGAACTTTATCTCTACCAGAGTTTCTCATTTCTACCATGAAATTGATTTTCTCATCAGTAGTAACACCATCTTTATCGTAGATGTATCCATCTGGACCAGAAAGAGTAACAACTTTTCCGCCTAGATCTCTAACTTTGATACATGCTCCCCAAGCAACGTTTCCGAAACCTGAAACAGCAACAGTTTTTCCTTCGAAGTTCATTCCTTCGTGCTTTAACATTTCGTTAGCGAAGTAAGTAACTCCAAATCCTGTAGCTTCTGGTCTGATTAGAGAACCACCGTAAGATAAGCCTTTTCCAGTAAGAACGCCGTTTTCGAAAGCTCCACGGATTCTTCTGTATTGTCCGTACATGTATCCAACTTCTCTTCCACCAACTCCGATGTCTCCAGCTGGAACGTCTACATCTGGTCCGATGTGTCTGTATAGCTCAGTCATGAAGCTTTGGCAGAAACGCATAATTTCAGCATCTGATTTTCCTCTTGGGTCGAAGTCAGCTCCACCTTTTCCTCCACCTATTGGAAGTCCAGTAAGTGAGTTCTTGAAGATTTGCTCGAAACCAAGGAATTTAATGATTCCTATGTAAACAGTGTGATGGAAACGGATTCCACCTTTGTAAGGTCCGATAGCTCCGTTAAATTGTACTCTGTAACCTCTGTTAACTTGAATAGTTCCATTGTCATCTACCCAAGGTACTCTGAACATGATTTGTCTTTCAGGCTCAGCCATTCTCTCAAGAATATTAGCTTTAACCCACTCAGGTCTTTTTGCAAGTACTGGCTCAAGAGAAACAAAAACCTCTTCTACTGCTTGTAGGAATTCAGGTTCATGTGCGTTTCTAGCTTTAACCTTTTCGAAAACATCATTAATATACTGTTTCATTCCGATCTCTCCTCCATTTATTAAAGTATTATCATAAAGATAAATTTTTAAAGAGTGACACTTATAGCCACAAGAAGTTAATATATAACGTTTTCCCACTCTTGACTTAGATTATAACATATAGGATATGTATTTGTAACAGCTTTTTAAAAGAATTTCTTCACCATATTGGGTTTGTGAATAAAGAAATTGCAGACTATTCAGTTAGTTAAATATTCAAAATATACAGCTGAATTAGATAAACATACTTTACTTAAATGTATGACACTTTCAGATTGAATATGAGTCATATAAAAACATAGATATGTATAAAAATTATACGTTATTGCAAGTTTTATAAATTTTTCCTTCACTAATCCTATAAATTTAATATGGATTTAATTAATTTATTTCAAAACATAGTCGCACAATTGAAACTTTTTATCGATAATCGTCACTCAAATGAGAAAAATTATCGCTAGAATACAGTATTTACAGACATTATAAGGCATGATATAATCAACCTAAGTTAATTATTCTAGAGAAAATTGAAGGAGGAATTTAATATGGCATACGTAATAAATGATTCTTGTATCAGCTGTGGAGCTTGCGAGCCAGAGTGCCCAGTAAACGCAATTACTGCAGGAGATGACAAATATGTTATCGATGCAGCTACATGTATCGACTGTGGAGCATGTGCAGGTGTTTGTCCAGTTGACGCTCCTCAACCAGAGTAATATTGTTACATAACGAGGTCTTAGACCTCGTTTTTTTTTGTTTATTTTTATTCATAATGGGGTAAGTAAAGGTTAGATGAATAATAATGAGGTGATATGAAATGACTCATGTGTATGACGTGCTAACTGAACATCGCTCAATAAGGAAATACAAACAAGACCCTGTAGATGAAAAGCATCTTGAGATGATTTTAAGAGCAGCTCAAGCAGCTCCTTCATCTGTAAATGGTCAGCAGTGGAGTATTATTTTAGTAAAGGACCAAGAAAAAAAGGATAAATTAGCCTCGCTTACAGGAGACCAAAGCTGGGTAGCAGAAGCGCCTGTGTTTTTAGTTTTTGTGGCTGATTATAATAGGGCTAAATTGGCAGCGAAGAAAAATGATAATGAATTGAAAATCACAGAGTCAGTTGAATCCATTATGGTAGCCTCTGTAGACGTAGGACTAGCCGCAGGAAATGCAATAGCAGTAGCTGAATCCTTAGGATATGGAATAGTTCCTATAGGAGGAGTAAGAAGAGAGCCTGAAGAAGTCATAGAATTGCTTGAGCTTCCTCAGTATGTTTATCCTATAGTTGGACTGTGCATAGGAATTCCAGAAAGCAAAGAAGAAAAGAAGCCTAGACTTCCTCTTCAAGCAGTGGTTCATAACGAAGCCTATAATAAAGACCAGATGATAGACATTGATGTATATGACGATATAATCCATAATTATTTACTTGAACGCTCAGCAGGAAAAAAAGACACCAACTGGAGTAAACAGCTATCGGATTTATATAGTAGGGTTTATTATCCTAAGGTGTATCCTTCACTTAAAAAGCAAGGATTTGATAATGACAAATAACTAGGTTTAATTCTCCCCCATTCATAAGAACTGGGGGAGTTTTTCTTTGGATTTATATATGAATTACTTTACAAAATTGGTATAATAAAATGTTAGTGTATAAATTGAAATAGGAACTTTAAATAAATTTGTTTGAGTAGGAGTTTATGTTATGAATTTGTTATCAACGGAAAGTCTCTCTAAGGCATATGGAGAAAAGAAATTATTTGATAAAGTAGCCTTTGGCATAGATGACAGCGATAAGATAGGTCTTATCGGGATTAATGGGACAGGAAAGACAAGCTTTTTGAAAGTAATTGCAGGTATAGATGAAGCTGATGCAGGAAGCTTTATAAAATCTAGCAATTTAAAAATAGAATATCTAGCTCAAAATCCTGATTTTGATTTTGAGATTACTGTTTTAGAGCAAGTATTTGAAGGAAGCTCGCCTCTTATGGTGCTACTAAGAGAATATGAAAATGTAAGCTCGAGCCTTGAAAAAAATCCAAGTGATACGAAGCTTCAAATGAGGCTTATGGAGCTAAATGCAAAGATGGATTTGAATGAAGCTTGGCAGATAGAGCGTGAAGCAAAAACAGTACTTATGAAGCTTGGTATTATGGAATTTGATAAAAAAATAGGAGAGCTTTCTGGTGGACAAAGAAAGAGAGTTGCAATGGCTGGTGCACTTATTAGGCCTTGTGACTTACTGATACTGGACGAGCCTACTAACCATATAGACAATGAAACCATAACCTATCTAGAAGACTATCTTTCAAACAGAAAAGGTGCACTTTTAATGGTTACCCATGATAGATATTTCCTAGATAGAGTAGTAAACAAAATATGGGAGCTAGATGAAGGCAAGCTATATGCTTATCAAGGAGCCTATACTAAGTTTCTGGAGCTAAAAGCTCAAAGAGAAGCTGATGACAAGCGTATCCAAGAAAAAAAGCAAAGCCTGTATAAAAGCGAGCTTGCTTGGATGAGAAAAGGTGTAGAGGCAAGACGTACCAAGCAAAAAGCTAGAAAAGACAGATTTAAGATACTTGAAACTGAAATAGACAAATCATCTGATGAAAAGCTAGATATATCTGTGGCAGGAAAAAGACTAGGCAGAAAAATAATTGAGATAAATGATATATCAAAATCCTTTGGAGACAAGGTAGTATTAAAAAACTTTACTTACACAGTGCTAAAAGGTGACAGAATAGGAATAGTAGGAAACAATGGAGAGGGGAAATCTTCGTTACTAAACGCAATAGCTAAAAAGCTAGACCTAGATAGTGGAACTATAGAAATCGGAGAGACTATAAAGATAGGTTACTATTCTCAGGAAAATATAGATATGGACACTAGTCTTAGAGTTATAGAATATATAAAAAACAAAGCCGAATATATAGAAACCTCTGATGGAACGAAGATTACTGCGGCTATGATGCTTGAAAAATTTCTATTTACTGGAGATATGCAGTGGTCGTTTATTTCTAAGCTCTCAGGAGGAGAAAGAAGAAGGCTGTATTTATTGTCAGTGCTGATGGAAGGTCCAAATGTACTTTTATTGGATGAGCCTACAAATGACCTTGATATTCAGACACTAGCTATACTAGAGGATTATATTGACGAGTTTAATGGACCAGTAATCACTGTTTCGCATGATAGATATTTCCTAGATAAAATAGCAGATAAAATTTTTGCTTTTGAAGGTGATGGTAATATAGAGATATCTTTTGGTGACTACACTGATTACAGTGAGAAGAAAAAACAGACTATAGAGGATACAGCATCTGAGACTGTTAAATCCTCACTTAAGGATAAAGATAAAAGCAGTGAAGCTAAGCCGAAAGCAAAAACTAAGTTTAGCTATAAAGAACAGCAGGAATTTGACACTATAGATGAGAAGATAGAGCAGACTGAAACCAAACTTGCTCAGATAAAAATAGATATGGAAAAAAATGCAGCTGATTTTGTCAAGCTAGCAGAGCTTACAAAGGAAGAAGAACGATTAAATTCATCACTAGAAGAGCTGATGGAAAGATGGGCATATCTTAATGAACTAGCTGAAGAACTAGGAATTTTATAAATTCATATAATTTGAACAATTCATAAAAATAATATTGTATGTATAAATTATTTAAAGTAATATAGTTTTAAAGCTTATAAATAAGATGTTTCTAGGAGGAGATATTATGGGATTTAAAGATTATGCTTATGAAAGACCTGATATGACAAAAATTGAAGCTGATTTTAACATTCTTTTGGACAAGTTTGTAAAGGCTGACAGCTTTGAAGAGCAAGACAGCGTTATGGAGAAAATAAATGAGATAAGAAGAGATTTTGAAACGGCAGCGAGCTTAGTTCAGGTAAGACATACGCTAGACACTACAGATGAGTACTATGAAAAACAAAATGATTATATAGACGAAATTAGCCCGATATATGAAGGACTGATTAGTAAATACTATGAAGCTTTAGTGAATTCGAAATTTAAAGCTGAGCTAGAAAAAAAATGGGGTTCATATATATTTGATATAGCTCAGACGAAATTAAAAACTTTTTCACCTGAGATAATCGAGGATATGCAAAAAGAAAATAAGCTAGCAAGTCAGTATACAAAGCTTAGAGCCTCTGCTAAGATAATGTTTCAAGGTGAAGAAAGAAACCTAGCTCAGATGACACCTTTTATGGAATCTTCTGATAGAGAGGTTAGAAAATCTGCAAATGAAGCTTACTGCAAATTTTTCTTAGATAATGAAGCAGAATTTGATAGAATATATGATGGGCTTGTTAAAGTACGTCATGAGATTGCTACAAAATTAGGTTACAAAAATTTTGTGGAATTAGGCTATGCAAGGCTAACTAGAACAGACTACGATGCCGATATGGTAAAAGGCTATAGAAAACAAGTGAAAGACCATCTAGTGTCAGTAGCTCAAAAGCTAAGAGAGCGTCAAAGAGAAAGACTAGGCTTAGAAAAATTATTGTACTTTGATGAGCCTCTTGAGTTCTTGACTGGAAACGCTACGCCTAAAGGAAATCCTGAGTGGATTATAGACAAGGGAGCAAAAATGTATCAGGAATTATCAGCTGATACTGATGAATTCTTTAACTATATGAGAGACAATGATTTACTTGATTTAGTTGCTAAAAAAGGCAAAGATGGCGGTGGATACTGTACATTCTTCCCTAAATATAAATCGCCGTTTATATTTTCGAATTTCAATGGAACCTCTGGGGATGTAGATGTACTAACTCATGAAGCAGGACATGCTTTTCAGGTATTTAAAAGCAGAGATTTCAAGCTTCCGGAATACGTATGGCCTACATTAGAAGCTTGCGAGATTCACTCTATGAGTATGGAGTTTTTTGCATGGCCATGGATGGAGCTGTTCTTTGAGAAGGATGTAGATAAATACAAATTCTCTCACCTTGCTTCAGCGCTTTTATTCATTCCATATGGAGTGACAGTAGATGAATTCCAGCACTGGATATATGAAAATCCTGAGGCTACGGCTGATGAAAGAAAAGCAAAGTGGAGAGAAATAGAAAAAAATTATCTTCCATGGAGAGACTACGCAGGAAATGAGCTGTTAGAAAAGGGTGGATACTGGTTTAGACAAGGACATATATTTTCAAATCCTTTCTATTATATAGACTACACTTTGGCTCAAGTATGCGCACTTCAATTCTGGATTAAGCAAAATGAAAATAAAGAAAAAGCTTGGAGCGAATACGTAAGACTATGCGAAGCTGGTGGAAGCGAGTCTTTCCTAAAGCTAGTGGAAGTTGCAAATCTAAAGAATCCATTTGTGGATGGAACCATAGCTTCAGTAATTCCGCAAATTAATGACTACCTTGATAAGGTAGATGATAAAAAGTTATAAAAAGTAATATAGGATAATGTAAAGAAGGAGAAAATTAATGAGTATTTTAAATGTAAAAAATTTGAGTCATGGATTTGGAGACAGAGCTATATTTGACAATGTGTCATTTAGGTTATTAAAAGGAGAGCATATAGGATTAATCGGTGCCAATGGAGAGGGAAAATCCAGCTTCATGAAGATAATCACTCACCAGATTGAGCCAGATGCCGGAGTCATAGAGTGGTCAAAACGTGTGAGGGTAGGCTATCTAGACCAGCATACAGTTCTTGAAAAAGGTATGACTATAAGAGATGCATTAAAAGGCGCGTTCAAATATTTATATGACCTAGAGGAAGAGATGAACCAAATCTATGGAAAAATGGGAGATGTCGATGAAAACGAGCTAAATATAATGCTTGAAGATGTAGGAAACATACAGGACATTTTGGACCATAACGATTTTTACATTAT
Organism: Acetoanaerobium noterae; assembly: GCF_900168025.1. NCBI lineage: Bacteria > Bacillati > Bacillota > Clostridia > Peptostreptococcales > Filifactoraceae > Acetoanaerobium > Acetoanaerobium noterae. The sequence goes on from NZ_FUYN01000007.1 coordinate 60,825, forward strand.
AGACTCAAAGGTGGAAGAAATAGCAAGAGGACTAGGAATAGCTGATATAGGGCTAGATAAACAAGTAAACGACTTAAGTGGTGGTCAAAGAACAAAAATTCTGCTTGCAAAATTGCTACTAGAAAAACCTGATATTCTCCTTCTAGATGAGCCTACGAACTACTTAGATGAACAGCATATAGAATGGCTTAAGCGTTATCTTCAGGAATACGAAAATGCTTTTATTTTGATATCCCATGATATGGCGTTTTTAAATAGTGTAATCAACTTAATTTATCATATGGAAAACCAAAAGCTAGATAGATATGTGGGTAGCTATGATGACTTTATGAAAGTATACGAAGCCAAAAAATCACAGCTAGAATCTGCTTATAAAAAACAACAGCAAGAGATAGAGGACTTGAAGGATTTTGTTCAGAGGAATAAAGCTAGAGTTGCAACTAGAAATATGGCTATGTCTAGACAGAAGAAGCTAGACAAAATGGATGTAATAGAGCTAGCGAAAGATAGACCTAAGCCAGAGTTTAACTTCAAAATGTCTAGAGCATCAGGCAAGCTTATATTTGAAACAAAAGACCTTGTGATAGGATATGATGAGCCACTTTCAAAGCCACTGAACCTGCGTATGGAAAGAGGACAGAAAATAGCTCTTATGGGAGCCAATGGCCTTGGAAAGACTACTCTTCTAAGAAGTATACTAGGTGAGATTCCACCTGTTTCTGGCTCAGTTGAGATGGGGGACTATCTGTATATAGGATATTTCGAGCAAGAGATGAAGGAAGCAAACTATAATACTTGTATAGAAGAAGTATGGGGAGAATTCCCTTCTATGGACCAAAGAGACATAAGAGCAGCTCTTGCAAAATGTGGACTTACTACCAAGCATATAGAAAGTAAGATAGTGGTGCTAAGTGGTGGAGAGCAAGCGAAAGTAAGACTTTGCAAGCTAATCAACAACGAAACTAATCTACTAGTTCTAGATGAGCCGACAAACCACCTTGATGTAGATGCAAAAGATGAGCTTAAAAGAGCACTAAAAGCTTACAAAGGAAGCATACTTTTGATATGCCATGAGCCTGAGTTTTATCAAGATATAGTATCTGATGTATGGAACTGTGAGACATGGACTACAAAAATCGTATAGAATAAATCGAAGATCTGCTTTTGAAGCAGGTCTTTTTTTATACCAAAATAGTTTGATTGAAGTACACTTTTAAATGGTCTTGATAGTTTTTGATTTTGTCTTTTTCCTTTAACTTTTAAATGTAGAATTTTATGGTATAACTATAATTGATAGGGGGAGAGGGAATGAATATATTTAATAAAATGGATAGAGTGGAGTTTCTAAGAGAAAGCAATGAAGCGAGTGATTATATAGAAAAATTGAAACTATTAGAAAACAAAGCTTCTGGAGATATAAAATCCAAAATTGAAAAAGAAATAAAAATTTGCACATGGGGAATGCTCGGAGAAAAAAATATAGCATTTGAATTAAGAAATAGTGGGATACCGATGTATGTGCTTCATGATGTGAATATTGAAATTGAAGATTTGACTGCACAAATAGATTATATAGTTGTGACAAGAAAGCTTAATTTTATTATTGAGTGCAAAAACTTAATTGGGGATATAGAAATAGACAATAATGGTAATTTTCTTAGAAAATATACCTTCAAAGGGAAACAAATTAAAGAAGGTATTTATTCTCCTATAACTCAAAATCAAAGACATTTAGAAGTACTAAAGAAAGTAAAAAAAGATTCATTTAATGATAATTTTTTATTTAAAATGGGGATAGATAAAACTTTTGATTTATTTAATAAGTCAATTGTGGTTTTATCGAACCCCAAAACTATATTAAATGCTAAATATGCTAAAAAGGATGTCAAAGACCAAGTAATAAGAGCAGACCAACTAATAAAGCATATGAAATTCCATATAAATCAATCTAAGGAATTCGCATCAAGTGATAAACAAATGCTTAGTATTGCTAATGATTTTTTGAATCTTCATAATCAGAGTAAATCTTCTTTTGAAAAGCGCTATCAGGAATTTGCTAGTGCAGTTGGAGTGGATTATGCACAAGATTTTGGGATTGATAACATAACTAAAGATACTAGTATTAATAAATCAGCAAATTCAGCCTACCTTAGTAACAGTGGATACAATAACTTTTTTGATAATGCTGTTGAAGAAAATTTAAATGATATAGAGCCAAAACAAGAATTAGAAAATAAAACTATAGATATCGATAAATTACGGGCGGAACTTAAAGAGATGAGATTAAAAACTAGCAGAAAAGAAAATATAAAACCCTATTTTATTTTTAATGATAAACAAATGGATGACTTAATTGATAAATATCCTAAAAGCAAAGAGGCTTTGGTAAAGGTTTCTGGATTTGGAGAGAAAAAAGCTGAAAAATATGGAGAAGAGATTTTGAGTATCTTAGCTAAATTTGATTGTAATTAAAAATAATCTTACATATGAGGAGGACTAACTAATGAATGAGCAAAATGATAAAAATGAAATTTCATCACAAAGAAAAGGACTTTATTATACTGGATTAGTGCTTGTGGTGATAGGGATAATGATGTTTATGTCTACCTTTGTTCTATCTATGATGAATCCTTTCGGTGGAAATCCGTTTATGAATGCAGTTATAGGGATGATTATGATAATGATAGGAAATGTGCTTATGGCTGTGGGAAGAAGAGGACTAGCAGGGAGTGGTATAATTCTTGACCCGAATCAAGCTAGAGAAGATTTAAAACCTTATTCTAAACAAGCTGGTGGAATGATAAACGATGCACTAGAAGAAGTGGATGTGATTCACAATATAAAAGATGATTCGCAGACTATAAAAATAAGATGTAGAAATTGCAAAGGACTAAATGATGAAAATGCTAGATATTGTAATCACTGTGGTAAAGAGTTATGATTAATATATTTTTAGAATAGATTCAGTAAAGGCCTAAAAAAAATAGGTCTTTTTTATCATTTAATACTAGCGCTTGTTACCTAAAATATGATACAATAAATAATAAGATAAAAATAATTTACCAATTGCTGGAACTATTGACAATAGTTTATCAATTATTTCAAGGAAATATATGGAGGTAAAAATGACATTAGATATATATAATGTGCTGATAGGTATAATTTCGGCAGCAGTATTTCAATTTGTGATTTTTGCTGTTCATATAAGAGATTATAAAAAAGAAAAGTTTTTATTGATTTGGCTACTTGGTACAGGGTTTGTTATCGCAGGTTTTTTTTCGAGTTTTTTGGCGAGAAATGAAGATATACAAGCCTATGTTATTATGGTGCATAATTTACTTTTGATTTTAGGTCAAGGGCTTTACTATATATCTCTTAAAAAATATTTTAAACCAAAAGATATGATTAAAAATTATCGATTGGATTTAGGATTAGTTATATTTTTTCTAACTATTTTTTCAGTGTTTTCTCAAAATATCACAATAAGAATGATCAGCAATTCGCTAGTATTGCTACTATTTTCTTTATTTTCTTTACGTTTACTTAATCAAAATAGATCAGAGGATATAAGAAGAGGTTCTAATCTTTTTATAATTTCAAATTGGATTAATATTGTATTTTGGACTTATAGGATTTTGGCTGTATATTTTGTTTTGCCAAAATTTCCAAGACTATATGAAATGATTATAGTTATGAGCTATTTGTCTAGCTTAATGCTATGTGTTCTAGGAAGCTTGGGATTGATTTTTCTTATAAACCAAAGACTAACTTCTATGTTAGAAAAAGAAAAGTTAAAATTTATGACTATAATAGAAACTAGTCCAGATTCTGTCGTTGTTACTAATCTAAGCGACGGGAAAATTGTTATAGCGAATAATAATTTTATGAAAAAAATGCAGTATTCTATGGAAGAGCTTTTAGATGAGACTACTGTATCTATAAAAATATGGAAAGACCAATGTTCAAGAGACAATTTTCTAAATGCCATAAAAAATAGCGAAAACATAGAAAAATATGAAGACTATTTATATGCTAAGGATGGTAGTAAATTTCTTGGATGTATTTCAGCCAACAAAATGAGTATTGATGGAGAGGAATATATAATATCTATTATCCGAGATGTCACAAAGGTAAGAGAAACAGAGAAAAAGCTTTTGGAAAGCGAAAGAAAATATAAAGAATTAGCAGAGCAGTTGAAGCTCGAAAAAGAAATAGCGGAGAAGAATTCTTTGACTGATGGACTTACAGGACTAGCTAATAGAAGGTATTTAGAGGATAGGATTTTCTATGAATTTGCAAGGATGAAAAGAACTTGGATGGAGCTATCCATCATAATGATAGATGTAGATTACTTTAAACTATATAACGATACCTATGGTCATATGCAAGGTGATGAATGCTTAAAAATTGTTGCGAATGAACTTAATAACAGCGTTAAAAGAGCTACGGATTTGGTTGCGAGATATGGAGGAGAAGAATTTGTAGTGCTGCTTCCAAACACAGGCAAAGAAGAAGCGCATATGATGGCAACTAGCATGAAAAAAAATATTGAGGATCTAAAAATAACACATGAGCTTTCGGATGTTTCTAGCTATGTAACTGTAAGCGTAGGAGTAGCAACGTTTAATAGAGATACAAAGTTGCCATGCAATATGCTAATACAGCAGGCTGACGAAGCCTTATATCTTGCAAAGGATTATGGAAGAAACCAGGTTGTTGCAGCAAATTTGTAAAGAGGTGGTATTGCACCTCTTTATTTTTTTGATAAAAAACGTTATAGGGTAAATTAGGAATTTTAATTCTGAAATAGAGGATATGATTTGTGATTTATAAACATATATTAAAGTCAGTTTTATTCCGATAAATTATGGTAGAATGAATTATAAAGTTAATTAATTGAGTATTAAAGATGGTTAAAAACTATTTTAAATTATAAATAGAGGAAGAATAAGTTTAAGGGGGTAGAATATTGAATTTTGATGTATACAGTGCAACAATAGGGATAACTATTGCTATAGTATTTCAATTTATAGCACTTATTTTTCATGTTAAAATGCATAAAAAAGAGCAGTTTATAATGTGGTGGGTTCTAGGGATGGGACTTAGCGTTGTAGGTTTGTTGACTATATATTTAAGGACGTTTCCTTCTTTAAATAGAGGAGCTCTTATAGTATCAAATGCACTTACGATTTTTGGTCAGGGAGCTTTTTTTATAGCAATTGAATCGTATTTAAATAAAAATATAAAAGTAAATAAATTAAAAACAATTCTAGCCACAGGAATTATAGTATTAATATACTTTTCTGTATTCTCAGAGATTACAGTATTGCGCATGTTAACCACATCTATAGTTTTGTTAGTTTTTTCTGTTTTAATAGTCAGAAGACTTTATTTATCCAAGTCGGATGACAACAAAGATAATATGAATTTTATGATAGCAACTTTTTCTATTAATGCTTTTTACTGGATTACTAGAGCTACGATTGTGATTTTTATTTTACCAACTCATCCCGAAATTTACGACATAATATTGATATTTAGCTATATTATGGTGCTTTTAGTGTGCACTTTAGGAACTTTGGGTCTAATATTTCTTATTAATAAAAATCTTGTAGAGAGAGAAGAAAAAGAACGTCTGAAGGCAGAAAAAGAAAGACTTAAGTTTTTAACTATAATTGAAACGAGTCCTGATTTAATATTAGTATCAAAACTGTCTGACGGAGAGATAGTACTTGCAAATAAAGTTTTTTTAGATACTTTAGGATATCATACTGATGAAGTAGTTGCTAAAACTACTTTAGAACTAAATATATGGGAAAACAGTGAGGCGAGAGCAAAGTTTGCAAATGATTTAAAAATAAATAAAAGATTAAATCACTATGAAAGTAATTTTGTAAGAAAAGATGGCACAAAATTTATTGGGAGCATGTCTGTGACTACTATTACTATAGAGGATGAAGAATTTATTATAGGTATAGTAAGAGATGTGACAGAGCTTAAAGAAATAGAGGAAATACTTCAAGAAAGTAAAAATAAGTTTGAAACTATTGCTATGAGCTCTGCTTCTTGGGAAGCTTGGTTTGATGAAAAAGGAGTACTAGTTTGGACCAATGATTTGATTGAAGCCATTACAGGGTTTACAGCAGAAGAAGGCTTTGCAAAGAATGATTTAATTAGAAATCTATTAATATCAGATGATAGTCAAGAGACTTTAGACGAGAAATTTAAAACTACTCTTGAACTACAAAGAGGTGGTAGCTCAGAAGCTAGAATAAAAAGTAAGGATGGGAGCTGCAAGTGGATATTAATAAATTGGAGACCTGTAATTAGCGATAAAAAAGACTTTAAGGGATTCAGAACGAGTATAGTTGATATAACAGAAAAGAAAAAAGCTGAATTTGCAGCTGCAGAGTTAGCCCAGCAACTTAAAAAGGAAAAGGAAGTTGCTGAAAAAAATTCTCTTACAGATGGTATGACAGGGCTGGCTAACAGAAGATATTTAGATGAGCAGATTATGCTTGAATATTTTAGAATGAAGCGTACTGGTGAAAAATTATCGATTATTATGATTGATGTAGATTTTTTCAAGCTATACAACGACGCTTATGGACACCTTCAAGGCGATGAGTGTCTAAAAATGGTAGCGAAAGTTCTAAAGACAACTATAAAAAGAGCTACAGATATAGCTGCAAGATATGGAGGAGAGGAGTTTGTAGTTCTGCTTCCAGACACCGATGAGATAGGAGCTATAAAGGTGGCTGAAACTTTAAGAGCAAATGTTGAGGCTATGAAGATGGAGCACAAGGATTCGAGAATCTCTGATGTAGTTACAGTTAGTATAGGCGTGGCTACTTTTGATAAGCATAGCCTTGTTGCACCTGAAAATTTAGTTCAAAAAGCAGATGAAGCTCTTTATGAAGCAAAAAATTCAGGAAGAAATAAGGTGATGCCGCGTGCTGAGGAATTAAAAGTACTAGATTCATCAGATTTTTTAAAGGTAGTATGGTCATCGAAGTTTGAATCAGGACATGAAGGAATAGATGCTCAACATAAGGAGTTGTTTGACGACTCTAATGAAATATTTGAATCGATACTTTCCATTAAAACTAAAGAAGAGCAACTTGAATCTCTTATGAAGATTATGGATGATTTGAAGGAGCATTTTGATTATGAGGAAGAAGTTTTAAGAGAAATAGGTTATCCTGAAGTGAATTATCACGCAGTATCTCATATGAATTTAATAAATAATGCTAAGCTTTTTATTGATAAGTTTCAAAAAGATGAAGTTGAAATTATAGAGGTGCTTAATTTTATTATATTTGAAGTAATAGCAGATCATCTTTATAGACAAGATAGACTGTATTTTCCATATCTAGAAAAAGTATAACCCTAAAAATATTTTGCCCTTTCTGGCTCGAGTTGGTCAGTTAGGGTTCTTTTTTTGAAAAAAAGGTGTATTATAGAAATAAAATATGTATTGGAGGGGATGTAATGAAAAGCAAGAAAAAATTAATTTCAATTGTAGCTTCATTATTTTTAGTAGTTTCTTTAGCTGGATGCAGTCAAAGCCAGCCAGCACCTGAGGCTACACCACAGCCAGAGCCTGAACAAGTCGAGGTTCAAAAAGAAACTATGAAAATAGCAGCGCTAAAAGGGCCTACTGGTATGGGAATGGTACAGCTGATGGAAAATGATGAGCTAGGAGAATCTGCGATTGATTACGATATCAGTTTACTAGAAAGCCCTGATGATATAGTGGGAAAAGTTATAAGCAAGGAAATAGATATTGCAGCTGTTCCTACGAATTTAGCACTTACTTTATATAATAAAACTCAAGGAGAAGTACAGCTTCTTGCAGTAAACACTCTTGGTGTTGTATATGTACTTGAAAATGGACAAGAAGTAAATTCTATAGCTGACCTTAAAGGAAAGACTATGGCGGCAAGTGGAAAGGGAGCTACTCCTGATTTCGTAATGCAGTACATATTAAAACAAAATGGTATGGAGCAAGATAAAGATGTAATGGTAGATTTTACACTTCAGCATGCTGATTTAGCTGCGGCAATGGCATCTGGAGATGTGAAGCTAGGTATGCTTCCTCAGCCTCATGTTACTACAGCAATGATGAAAAATCCTGATTTGAGAATAGCCCTTGATATTACAGCTGAATATAAAGCAGCATCAGGAACAGACTTGGATCTTCCTATGGGCTGCATTATAGTTCAAAAAGGATTTGCAAATGAGCATAAAGAGTTAGTTCAGCAGTTTATGGATGAATACAAAGATTCTGTAGATTTTGTAAATAACGAGTCAGAAAAAGCGGCAACCTTGATGGAAAAGCATAAAATCCTGCCAAATGCAGCAGTTGCTCTAAAAGCTATTCCTTATTCTAATATAGTATATATTGAAGGAGTGGATGCAAAGGATTCTCTTGCTTCTTACTATCAGATACTGTTCGATTTTGAACCTAAGTCCATTGGAGGGAAATTAGCTGATGATGGATTCTATTATCAAAACTAAAAGCTATATAAAGACTGTATTAATTATAGGATTTTGGATAATGGTGTGGCAGATAGGCTATATCATAGTGGGTAGGGATTTATATCTCCCTGCCCCTTTTCAAGTGTTTTCAAGATTAACGGAGCTTGGAGCTGAAAAGGCATTTTGGACTTCTATAATATATTCAGTATATAGAGTAGGTCTAGGAGTTATCTTGTCGATAATCTTAGGGATAGCTGTTGGAATAATCTCTGGAATGAATGATTTGGTCTATGAGATACTAAATCCAGCTATGGTTGCTATTAAATCTACGCCTGTTATGTCTTTTATAATACTTGCATTGATTTGGTTTTCATCTACAAACTCACCTATATTCATTTGTTTTTTGATGTGTTTTCCTCTAGTGTGGACAAATACTGATGCAGGAATAAGGAATGTAGATAAAAAATTGCTTGAAATGGCACATATATATGATGTAAGCAAAAAACAAATCATAAAGAAAATATATCTTCCTTCATTAAAGCCTTATTTTGTATCTAGCTCTGTGCAGGCACTAGGGCTAGGGTGGAAGGTTACTGTTGCAGCAGAGGTGCTCAGCAATCCGAGACATTCCATAGGAGGGAATCTATATGCAGCAAAGGCATACCTTGATATACCAGGGTTATTTGCTTGGACTATCACTGTGATAGGTCTTAGCTATATCTTTGAGGTTTTTTTTGTGAGCCTTATGAATAAAAAAATTGGAAGTGAAAGGTTATGATAGCTCTTACTAACATCAATATAAGCTACGGGAATCTAAAAGTACTTGAGAATTTTTCTATCTCGCTCGAAAAAGGCAAGGTTCACTGCATATTTGGAGCTTCTGGCTGTGGAAAAACAACTCTTTTAAATGCTCTTACTGGTATAAATAAGATTGAATTAGGCGAGAAACTCAACCTTGATAATAAAAAATTCTCATATGTGTTTCAAGAAGACAGGTTACTTCCTTGGGCTACAGCTTTAGAAAATGTATTGTTTGTGCTAAGGGACAGGTACTGCGATGAAGAAGCAAAACAAATTGCAGAAAAATATCTAAATATAGTAGGTCTAGGAAAATTTATTAATGCTTATCCAAGTGAGCTATCTGGAGGAATGCAAAGAAGAGTGAGCTTTGCAAGAGCGCTTTCTTATAGTGGAGAGGTATTTATTTTAGATGAGCCATTTAAAGGGCTAGATTTTAAATTAAAAACTGAGCTTATAAATTACTTGCTAGAATCGGATATAAAAGAAAACTCATATATTGTCTTCGTAACTCACGATATGCAAGAAGCTCTTAGTTTTTCTGATTACATCTATATGGTGGATGGACCACCTCTTAAAATAATGGAAAAAATTGAAACCCATAAGAACAAATAGAAAATAATAAGACAAAATAATAAGAAAAATAATTAGAAAAATAATTAGAGATTTATAATTAATAATCTGACAGAATAATATAATGACTGCTAAGAAAAACGATAAAATGAATAAAAAGGATACAGAAATTGCAAGAATACGTTTTCTAAAAGTCAAAAAACGTTAATTTTTAGCTATAAAAATTATATTAAATATATAAAAACGAAATTATATTGATTCAAAACTGCATTTACCGTATAATATGTTCTAAATTGAGATTGGGAGGGTCTAATATATGGTAAAAGTTTTTGCAGATGGTGGATATATTTATAAAGGTAGAGAGATTGTTTGCATGGCAGAGGATTTCTCATCTGATAGAGTAAGTAATTTCTTAACTGCTCATGGCGAGGATATAGTAAGCAAAGATGAAATGATAAAAAATACTATGACATATTCAATTCTTGAGGCTCATAACGTTAGCGATAACGTGAAAGGTTTAAGACTTAAATTTGATGCTTTGGCTTCTCATGATATAACCTATGTGGGAATAATTCAAACGGCTAGAGCAAGTGCCTTAGAACAATTTCCCATCCCTTATGTCCTTACAAACTGTCACAATAGCTTATGTGCAGTAGGTGGAACAATAAACGAAGATGACCATATTTTTGGACTCTCAGCGGCAAAAAAATATGGAGGAATCTATGTACCTGCACACCAAGCAGTAATCCATCAGTATATGAGAGAGATGATGGCAAAATCTGGCAGTATGATTTTAGGTTCTGACAGCCATACTAGATATGGAGCTCTTGGGACACTAGCTATAGGTGAAGGTGGGCCAGAGCTTGTGAAGCAGATTCTTGGCAAAACTTATGATATAGCCTATCCAAAGGTAGTAGGTATTTATCTTGAGAACAAACCGAAAAAGGGTGTAGGACCTCAAGACGTAGCTCTTTCGCTTATTAAGGAAGTATTTTCAAAGGGTATTGTCAAAAACAAAGTGCTTGAATTTATAGGCCCTGGAATTTTCGATTTATCTGTAGACTTTAGAAGTGGTATAGATGTAATGACTACGGAGACCACTTGTCTTTCATCGATTTGGATGACTGATGATAAGGTTAAGGAGTATTATGAAATTCATAAAAGACCTGAAGCATATAAAGAAATGGAGCCTAAATCAATTGCCTATTATGACAGTATAATAAAAATAGATTTAAGCAAGATAAAGCCTATGATAGCATTGCCTTTTCACCCTAGTAATGTATACAGTATGGAGGATTTAATCGCAAATCCATATGACGTGCTTAGCATAGCTGAAAAAGAAGCAAATCTCCAGCTAGAGGACTCTGCTTTAAAGCTTAATCTAGTTGATAAAATAGTAGATGGAAAAATTAAAGTTGATCAAGGAATAATTGCAGGGTGTGCAGGCGGAAGCTACGAAAATATAGTAAATGCTGCCAATATCATAAAAGGAAGCTTCGTGGGAGATGATTACTACAATATAAGCGTCTATCCTGCTAGTCAGCCTATTTATATGAGTTTGATTAAAAATGGTGTAATACCTACCCTTATGCAAGCTGGGGCAAATATAAAAACTGCTTTTTGTGGGCCATGCTTTGGAGCTGGAGATGTTCCGGGCAACAATACATTAAGCATCAGACATACAACTAGAAATTTTCCTAGCAGAGAAGGGTCTAAACCGTCTGATGGGCAGATTTCAAGTGTGGCACTTATGGATGCCCTGTCAATTGCAGCTACATCTGCAAACAAGGGCTATCTGACTCCTGCTACTGATATTGATTTTGACGATTACATTCCAAAATATGAATTTGATGATGCGATTTATAATAATAGAGTGTACTTCGGATTTTCTAAGCCTAACAAAAATGAAGACCTTCGCTTTGGACCTAATATCAAAGATTGGCCTAAGATGAAGAGCCTAAGTGAAAATATCATGCTAAAAATAGACAGTGTAATTTTAGACAGCGTTACTACGACGGATGAGCTTATTCCATCTGGAGAAACCTCTTCATATAGATCGAATCCGTTAAAGCTTGCTGAGTTTACTTTATCTAGAAAAGACCCTGGATATGTAGATAGAGCTAAAGCTTCTAAGAGCTTTGATTTAGAGCTTGAAACTGGATATACTAATCTTCCTGAAGAGTTTAAAGCTATAGTGGATAAGGTTATGGATGCAAAGGGGATAAATGAGAATGAGAGAGCAGATTTTCTGAGCAAAACAAATTTTGGAAGCTGCATTTTTGCTTTAAAGCCTGGAGATGGTTCAGCTAGAGAGCAAGCGGCATCTTGCCAAAGAGTGCTAGGAGGACTTGCGAATATATCAGTAGAATATGCGACAAAGCGTTATAGAAGTAATCTTATAAACTGGGGGATGCTTCCGTTTACTTTAGCAAAAGGAGAAACTCCAAACTTTGAAGTTGGAGATATTGTCTTGATAGAGGGAATACAGAAGGCTCTTATATTAGGAGAAACAAAATTTGAAGCTCTTTGCATAGGAAAAGATAAAAAAGAAAAAGTGTTACTAGAGCTAAATGACCTTACTAAGCCAGAAAAAGAAATACTTTTAGCTGGCTCGCTGATAAACAGCTATCAAAAATAAAAAGGATATAAATCCTTGTAGTAATACAAATTCTAAGTAGAAAATAGAGATTATATTGTATTTACAAAAAAGAAAGCATCTGCAATTTGCAGATGCTTTATCAATATTATAGTCCTAAGATTGAGTCGATTTTTTCTTTGTCAAACCCAACAATAACCTCTGTGTCATCGATGATGATTGTAGGAACTGACATGATTCTTCTTTGGATTAATTCTTTTCTAGCTTCCATGTCTGCATTTATATCTTTCTCTTCGAAAGGTACATTTTTCTCTGTTAGATAATTCTTAACAGCAGGACAGTGTGGTCAAGTTTGGCTAGTAAATACTTTAACATTTTTCATATAACATGCCTCCTATATAAATCGTAATATTTGAATATATTAATATAATATCATTTCGAGAAATAATAGTCAATATAGAAAATGTTAATAATAGATAAATTTTAAAAATTATTTGACAGTAGTTAATATAAATCATAAAATGTAATTAGCAAATGCCAATAACGAAATGGAGGGATGGAATTTGCCAAGACCAAAGATATATAGAAGAGTGGAATTTTTTCCTGATTCTACTTATTTTGTGCCGATGGGAGTACCCTCGTGCAAGCTAGAGCAGATAGATATAATGATGGAAGAGCTAGAAGCTATGAGGCTAAAAGACATTGAAGGATTAAATCAAGAAGAATGTGCCAAACGAATGAATGTATCTAGACAAACATTTCAAAATATAATAGATAGTGCTAGAAAAAAAGTCGCTATGAGCCTAACCGAAGGAAAAGCGATTAAAATAGGAGGCGGAAATTATATTTCTGCAAGGTGTGAGTTTTACTGCGATAAATGTAAAAAGACTTATAAAATAACTAAGCTAGAGGATAAAGAAGTATGCCCAGTGTGTGGGACTGCTGAAGTGCTTTGCACTAAAAAAATAGAAGGCTGTAGAAAATGGTGCAGAGGAGATATTAAGATTCAAGAAAAATAGGCTATAAAAAAACAATATATATGAAAGGTTTAGGTGGTATAAATGTCATCATGCAATACTTGCCCATCAGCTTCCGGATGTAATCAAGATTCAGCTTCATGTATGGTAGAAAACAATATTCACAATCAAGTGAAAAATGTAATTGCTGTTATGAGTGGAAAAGGTGGAGTAGGAAAATCTACAGTAACTGCACTACTTGCAAAAAAACTTACTAAGTTAGGTTACAAAGTAGGGATACTAGACGCTGATGTAACAGGACCTAGTATTCCTAGACTATTTGGGATAAAGGATGGTCAGGCAATATCTACAGAGTATGGGGCAATGCCTGTTATGTCATCTGAAAATATAGCGACCATGTCACTTAATTATTTAGTGGACGATGAAGAAAGTCCAGTGCTCTGGAGAGGTCCTATAATTTCTGGAACTGTAAAGCAGTTTTGGACTGATGTTTACTGGGGAGAATTAGATTATTTACTTATAGATATGCCTCCAGGAACTGGAGATGTATCACTTACTGTTATGCAGTCCATACCTCTTACTGGAGCTGTGGTAGTATCTACACCTCACGATATGGTATCTATGATAGTTGCGAAATCTATAAATATGGCTAAAAAAATGAATGTGCCTATCTTAGGACTAGTTCAAAATATGAGCTATGTACTTTGCCCAGATTGCACTACAAAAATAGAATTATTTGAAAAAAATGATATTGAATCATATCTAAAAAGACTAGACATAGAGCTGCTAGGAGAACTTCCAATGTCTTCAAAGGTTGCAAATATGTCATCTCATGTGATGTACGAAACTGAAATCCATGCTTGTATGGATAGCGTTTCAGATAAAGTGATAGAATTTGTCAATTCTAAAAAAGCTACTCCGGTAAGCGAGACAAAAGAAAGTCTTAATCCTCTTTTATAATATTAAACCTAGGTACTTGATAACTTAAAATAGTTGGTAGTATGGAAAAAAATATGTGTTTACAAAAAAAGCTGGGGAATAATTTCCCAGCTTTTTTAATCAAATCTTTTATATTCAGTAAAGCAGTCTAGACATACGGGCTTATTATCTTGGATTCTTGCAAAATGCTCTGCTAATTTTTCACCGCAATCACTACAGTTTACATTATTAAATATTCTAGCTCTTTCAGGTATTTGATGTCTAACTTCAGTGTAATCAAATAATTCATTACTATCATGGTTAAGAATATAGTTCTGTTTTTCTTCTCTTGTCATATCTTTGTTCATATCTTTTAACACTAATCTAATCGAACGATTTTTAGTGCGATCAAAGAAGTTGTAGGCAGACTTTCCTCTCATTTTTATAAGGAGATTTCCTTTGCCAACTGTACATTTTAGTAAGTACTGAATAGCATCAATTCCACAGGCATCGTTTTCTGAAATGCAAACTAAATCTTCGTCATCAGTGCTACTAATTCCAAAATATTCTCTAGCTGCAAGTGCTGCTTTAAATCCAATTGCTAAACCTGGGCACTCATGGCCGTGAAATTTAGCAGTATCTTTCCATAATTGTTCCACTACAATTCCTCCTTTAAACGATGAATAAATGATGGTTATATATTCAAATTCATTATAAATTTACCGAAAAAACAAATTAATTATTTATATTATATACTAAAATTAATAAAACTAAGAAATCGATTTTACTTATGTGACGCATGACTTACAGCTAGCTAGAAAAATTTCAAATAGGATATATGAAGTGAATGCGGGACAAGTAAATGAGAAAACTATTTGCTTTTTGTAAATATCTGTGATAAAGTAGAGAAGTAAAGAAATTGGAAACTAAAACAATTTTTCGGCCTCAGTATCATCAGTATCAAATGTTATTGAAAAGGTTAGGACGTAAAGTGTTTTAAGTAAGTTCCATCTTTAAATATTTTTTTTAGGAGGCCGTAAAATGGTAGGTAAAGTAAAATGGTTTAACGCAGAAAAAGGTTTTGGATTCATCGAGAGAGAAGATGGAGACGATGTATTCGTACATTTCTCAGCTATTCAAGGAGACGGATTTAAGACATTAGAAGAAGGACAAACTGTAGAGTTCGAAATAACTCAAGGAAACAGAGGACCTCAAGCATCTAACGTTGTAAGAGGATAGTCCTATAGTTAATCTGTAGATAATCAAGGCGTATTCCGCGCAGTAAAGAGGAATATGCCTTTTTTTATGTAAGTATTTAGTTATACAAAAGGAGATAGATATTATTGGCATTATTTAATGAATTAGGATTACAAGAAGAATTATTAAAAGCAGTACTTGATATGGGTTTTGACAGTCCAACCCCAATTCAAGAGCAAATCATTCCACTTGCTATGCAAGGGATAGACTTAATAGGACAAGCACAGACTGGTACTGGTAAGACAGCAGCGTTTGGAATACCTCTACTTAGCAAAATCGAAAAAGACAATAAAGCAGTTCAGGCGCTTATACTTGCACCGACAAGAGAACTTGCTCTTCAGGTATCTCAAGAGATAAACAGACTAGCAAAATACAAAAACGTAGAAGCTATTGCAATCTATGGTGGAGAAGATATAGGCAAGCAAATCAGAGGCCTAAAAAAGAACCCTCAAATAGTAGTTGCTACTCCAGGTAGATTTATGGACCATATGAGAAGAAATACTATAAATCTAGCAAATATACAAACAGTAATTTTAGATGAAGCAGATGAAATGCTTAGCATGGGTTTTATTGAAGACATAGAAACCATACTTCAGGAAGTACCTTCAGAAAGACAAACTCTTCTATTTTCAGCTACTATGCCTAAAAGAATTCAAGCAGTTTCTCAAAAATTCATGAAAAGCCCACAAACTGTAGCAGTAAAAAATAAAACTATGACTGTTGATACAATAGAGCAGAGATATTTGGATTTAAAGGAAAAAGATAAGTTCGATGCACTTTGCAGACTTATGGATATTCACTGTCCTGAGCTATCTATTATATTTGGTCGTACAAAGCGTAGAGTAGATGAATTATCAGAAGCGCTTAGCATAAGAGGCTACGATGTAGAAGGTATTCATGGAGATATGAAGCAAGAAAGAAGAGAAAAAGTACTTCGTAAATTTAAAAGAGGAAGTATTAAGATTCTAGTTGCTACAGATGTTGCGGCAAGAGGACTAGATATAAGCGGAGTAAGTCATGTATTTAACTTTGACCTGCCTCAAGACCCTGAAAGCTATGTTCATAGAATAGGAAGAACGGGAAGAGCAGGACAAAAAGGTATATCTTTTACTTTTGTAACACCTAGAGAAAGAGAATACCTAGAGCTTATCGAAGATACTACTAAAAGCAAGATGCTAAAGCAGCATGTACCTAGTATAGGTGATGCAAAAGACGCTAGATATCGTCAAGCAGCTCAAAAACTAATAGGGATAGCAGAAAGTGCTAAAACTCATGATTTAGAAGAAGCAGCTCAGAAATTACTAGAAGAATACGATGCAGTAAAACTGGTATCGGCTGCCTTAAAAATGGTTACAAAGCAGTCAAGTGATGCGCCGGTTACACTTACTGACGAAAGTCCAGTACGTATGAAGAAAAAACCTATGAAATCATCAGGTTCAAGATATTCAAAGGATTCTAAACCAGGATCGGGATCTTCATCATACAAGGGTAAAGGAAAGAGTTATTCAAACTCTTCGAAAAAATATCCAGCATCTAAAAGCCAAGGCTCAAGTAAAACTGAAAGAGCTGAAAAAAGTGATAACTACAGAAAAAGAAAAACTTCACATAATCACAGTAACAAAACTACAATTTAAATAGTAAACTGGCTGACAAGGCGTGCTGATATCCGTAGGGTAAGAGGACGCCTTTTATATTGGAAAAAATTATCAAAATAACAAACAATAAGCGATTACGTTAAATCATTGGAGTTCTTAATGCGGACACAAGGATTATTTAGATAGATAAATAGATATTTATTTGCCTAGAATATTTGCAATATTGCTAATTTGCTCAATTTTATGCAAGTTTTGCTTGAGTTAGCAATAATTTACATATATTATTATAGATAAGATAAGTATAAATCCCTAAAACTACAATCATGAGGAGCCTATAATTCATGTATTCAAAACAGAGAATGAAATTGCTAGAGGTAGCTTTGGACTTTGTTCCTGAACCTATATTTGCAATAGATTTAGATAAAAAAGTCATCCTTTGGAATAAAGCAATGGAAGAACTTTTTGGCGTGGAAAGAAAAGATATTCTAGGTAAAGGGGATTATGAATATTCATATATATTTTATAAAGAAAGAAGACCGACTCTTATAGATTTGGTTTTAGAGCCAAATGAGGAGTGCGAAAATTTATATAAAAATTTTAAGAGGTATCCAAGTGGCGATATAGAAGGAGAATCCTATATAAAGGAAAAGGGTTATTATGACTGGGGTAAGGCATCTAAAATCTTAGATGATGAAGGAAATGTCATAGGAGCTATAACAATATCCAGAGATATGAGTAATTATCGCAGAATCCAAGCAGAGATGGATGACAATAAGAGAAGATATGAAGTTCTATTTGAGAATAGTCCTGATGCAATTGCTTATTTAGATTCTCTTCACAGAGTTGTAGATATAAATTTAAGCTTTACAAGTATATTCGGATATACTCTAGATGAATGTAAAGGCAAAGACTTAGATGAGATAGTTTCTAAAGAAGGTAGAAGTGAAGAAGCAAAAGCTATAACCAAGGTGCTTTTTGAAAAAGGAGACGTTAAACAAAAAGTAGTAAGATATACTAAGGATTCAAAACCTATAGATGTACAAGCTAGAGGAATCCTAGTAAAAAATGAGGATGCAGTAATAGGCGCTTATGGAATGTACACAGATATAAGAGAGCTTTTAAAAAAAGAAATAGAGCTTCAGGAGATAAATGAAGAGCTAGAAGCCTCAAATCAAGAACTAGAGGCAGCGCTCAATCAGCTAAAAGCAGCAGAGGCTGAGCTTAGATATCAATATGAAAAGCTAGAATACATGCTTTATCATGATCAGCTTACAGGAGTGTATGACAGAATTTCTTACGATAAATGCATTAAGCAGGTTGATGTAAAAAGCAATCTGCCACTTACTATAATAATTTCTGATTTGAATGGTCTAAAGCTTGTAAATGATGCATTTGGACTTAAAACAGGAGATAAGCTATTGAAAAGAATAGCTAGGATATTGAAGAAGAACTGTCCAGAAGACTCTAAAATTGTAAGAGTTGGGGGAGATGAGTTTTCTATTTTACTTCCTAAAACCGATGAGTTTTTAGCAAATGAAATAATAGAAAAAATAAAATCAGATATAGAAAAAGTAAAAATAGAAGCTCTTAAGCTGTCTATGTCTTTTGGGAGCTGTACCAAATATAATAAGAAGCAAAATATTTACGAGATTCATTCTAATGCGGAAGACAAGATGAATAGAATGAAGCTTTTTGAATCGCCTAGCATGAGAGGCAGAACTATATCCACAATAATCAAAACTCTACATGAAAAAAATACTAGAGAAGAACAGCACTCTCATAGAGTTTCAGAGCTATGTGTAAAGATGGGAATGGTAATGGGACTTCCATCAGCGGATATTCAAGAGCTTAAAACCGTAGGGCTACTTCATGATATAGGTAAGATTGGTATAGAGGAAAGTATACTAAATAAACCAGGAAGGCTTACAGAAGAAGAAATGACACAAATGAAAAAGCATCCTGAGATAGGATATAGAATTCTGAGCTCGGTAAATGATATGGCAGAAATGGCAAATTATGTTTTAGCTCATCATGAGAGAATAGATGGGAAAGGCTATCCTAAAGGTCTAAAAGGTATGGAAATACCTCTTCAAGCTAGAATAATTGCCATAGCAGACGCATATGATGCGATGACTAGTCATAGATCATACAGAACAGCGATGAGTGAAAAGGAAGCTATTGCTGAGCTTTTGAAGTCAGCAGGAGCTCAACTTGACTCGTATTTGGTGGATGTATTTGTGAACAGGGTGATTAGACGATAATTTCTAATCTTATTTTAATCTTTCTCTAATATTCATCTAAGACTTTGAGTGTATTCTTAATATCATAGAAGCTTTGGTAATGCATTTTGATTTAAGAATTAATTTTAAAGGAGAATATGAGATGAAAATAACTTTAGAACAAATTGATTTAGTAAGAAAAAGAACAAATGCTAGCTATAAAGAAGCGAAAGAAGCTTTAGAGCGTTTTGATGGGGATGTAGTTGAGGCTCTTGCGTATCTAGATGAGTCAGGAAAAGCTCCGAAAACTGAGTTTGGTTCAAGAAGAGCTTTTATGGATAAAGTTCGAGACCTTATTCATAAAGGAAATATAACAAAATTTTTAGTTACCAAAGATTCTAAAACTGTACTCAACATACCGCTTAATCTAGTAATTATTCTTGCATTAGTTGGAAATTATGTATTTGCAGCGGCACTTCTAATTGCCTTGGTGCTTGGATACAAGTTCAATATAGTTTCGCCAAATGAACAAAACAATATGTCAGTAGTTCCTAAAAACCCAGAAAGCCCAGTTCAAAATCAATCATCAAACAATGAGAACCAATAAGGACTGATAATAAATAGAGAGATTTTAGACTAAATAATTTTTAATCTAGAATATAGTATCAAAAAGTCTTCGATACAGTTAAATGTATTTGGAGGCTTTTTTTATAAAAATTTCCCAATTAAGCCTGTTATTAAAGTATAATTAAGTTAAAATATGGGTTTTAGGGGTGGTATCGTTGCCTGATAAGAAAATACTAATCATTGAGGACGAATACAATATAGCGAGATTTTTGCAGCTAGAGCTAGAGCATGAGGGGTATGAAGTGGGGATTTCACACGATGGAAGAGAAGGCTTGGACAAAGCATGCAGTGATTATTTTGACTTGCTGATTTTAGATGTAATGTTACCTTCTTTAAATGGAGTTGAAGTACTTCGAAGACTCAGGCAAAAATCGGATATGCCAGTTGTTATGCTAACTGCAAAGGATGAAATGAATGATAAAATTTTAGGTCTAGATATTGGCGCAGATGATTATATGACAAAGCCATTTGCAATTGAAGAGCTTTTAGCGAGAATAAGAGTTATATTTAAAAGAGTGGACAATTACAAAGCTAGCAAACCTCAAAATGATTCTATACTAAGAATTAAAGGGGTTAATCTAGACATCGACAGATACACTGTAACCTATAAAGAAAAAAATATAGATTTGACTAAAAGAGAATTTGAGCTCTTAAAATATATGATGCAAAATAAAAATCTGGTAATTACAAGAGAAATGATTTTAGCTAAAGTGTGGGGATACGAATATATGGGAGATACAAATGTAGTGGATGTATATATTCGGTATCTTCGAAGTAAAATTGACGACCAATTTGGAATCAAGTTAATCCATACTATTAGAGGAGTTGGATATCAAATAAAAGATGAATAATATAAAATCGATATTTAAGGGAATATATAAAGTTATAATTTTGACTTCAAAGGTTATACTATATATTTTTTCAACTTTGTCAAAAGTATTAATAAGTTTAAGAGATGGTTTTATAAACAGACTTAGATTTTCTATACATTTAAAGCTTATGCTGAGCTATTTATGGACATTTACCTTAGTTTTTTCAGTACAAGCTGGGGTTGTAATTCTAGGCTTATATCTTTCCTTGCCAGAAGAGCAATTTATAAGTCATATAAATCTAATTAAAGAATCTCTTATTATATCCGGGCTTATCTGTGCTGGATTAGTTCTACTGCTTGCTAGAAAGTCATCAAAAAAATTAATTGAGCCAATAGATCAAATGAATTACGCAGTTAAAAATATTACCATTGATGATTTATCAACTAGACTAGATATATCTGGAGCAAAGGATGAGCTAAAAGATCTGGCGCATACCTTTAATAATATGATGGATAAAATAGAGTATTCTGTAGAGCTTCAGAATCAATTTGTATCAGATGCATCTCATGAGCTAAGAACACCAATATCTGTAATAAAGGGATATACTGACTTACTCGACAGATGGGGAAAGAACGATCCGGAAGTGTTGGATGAATCTATAGATGCTATAAAAAACGAAACCGAGCAAATGAAGTCAATGATTGAAAAATTACTTTTTCTTGCTAGAGGAGACAAAAAATCTTCTCATATTGAAAAAAACGAGTTTGAGCTAAATGAGCTAATTGAGGAAATTTACAAAGAGACTAAGCTGATTGCCCCTAATCACAACGTTGTTTTAGGAGAAAATGAAGCTATTCATATAACAGCGGACAGAAATCTAATCAAGGAAGCTATAAGAGTTTTTGTTGAAAATAGTGTTAAGTACACAAAAGAAGGCGGACTAATAGAGCTTGGGCTTCATTATGAGGAGCCCTATGCAGTTATAACAGTAAAAGACACTGGATTAGGAATAGCCAAGAAGGACTTGTCGAGGATATTTGACAGATTTTACAGGACTGATGAATCAAGAAATAAAAGCAGTGGAGGAGCTGGGCTTGGACTTTCTATTGCAAAGTGGATAGCAGAAGAGCACAAAGGAAAGCTAACGGTAACGAGTGAGCTAGGTAAGGGTAGTCAATTTAATATCTTGCTTTTGGCAAGTAAGGAAAAATAGTTGTTTCCATTGCCTATAAAAAGAGTATATTAAGAAAAATAACCTGTTTTTTATGAGTGAGGAGGGGACGATATTGCTTCAATTCGACTATAAAAACGATTTTTCTGGAGTGCTTTATGTTACTAAAGATAAAGAGTGTATTCTTGAAAAAGCTTATGGCTACGCTGAAAAAGGTTTAAAAGTAAGGAATTTTGTACTTACTAGATTTGGCGTGGCTTCTGGAGGCAAGCTTTTTACTGCTGTTGGAATATTGAAATTAGCAGAAAAGGGGAATCTTAATTTAAGTGACGAAATTTTAAAGTATATTCCTGAACTTCCAGAGTCATTTAAAGGAGTAACCTTGCATCATTTACTTACTCATACCTCTGGAATAGGTGATTATTTTGATGAATATGCTCAGGAAAGCTACAGTAACTTATGGAATTCTATTCCTATGTATAAAATGGAAAATCCTATAGATTTTCTTCCTATGATTTTAAATAAGGATAAAATTTTTAATCCTGGTGAAAAATTTAGATACAACAATGCTGGCTATATTCTGCTTGGCTTAGCCATTGAAAGAGTATCGGGACTTTCCTATAAGGACTATATAAAGAATTCTATTTTTAATCCTTGCAAAATGTCGGACTCTGGCTATTTCAAAATGAATATGCTACCTCCAAGAACTGCTTATGGATATATAAAGCTTGAAGATGGAAACTTTAGAAATAATATTTACGATTTGCCTATAATTGGAGGGCCAGATGGCGGAGTGTATGTTACAGCTGTGGATATGGCGAAATTTTGGCAAGAGCTACTAACCTTTGAATTATTAAGTGAGGATTTTACGAAAGAGCTTTTTAAAATTCATTCAGATACAGATAATGAAGGCATAGGTTTTGGATATGGAATTTGGATAGAGCATAAAAATTATGAGGTTAAGAAATATTTTTTACAAGGTTATGACCCTGGTGTCAACTTTAGAATGGTTTATTATTTAGAAACGGATGTTTTAGTTTTAGCTCTTTCGAATGAAGATACAGGAACTAAGGAAGCTTGCGAAGCTATTGAAAAAACCCTTATAGAAGAATTTCAAGCTGTTTAAATATAATGAAAATTTAGTAAAAAAATCAAATTCAAAAATGATTATCCACAAATTTTATGTGAATAATCATTTTTATTTTTACGGAAATATTGATTTTTAAACCTGTAGATAAGTTTGTGGATAATGTGGATAACTATCATTGAGATATACTTTAAAAAAAACTTTTAAAAAAGTGTTGACGATTAATTAGGGGCATGATATATTAATACATGTCCTCAGCGAGAGGGCAAAACGAAAAGCCTCGAAAGAGGAAATACGAATTAATAGATGAACTTTGAAAACTGGATAGTAAACCATAAATAGTTTTTAATTTCGATTAAAAACCACACCATTTATGAACAACAACCAAGTCAGTAAATTTTTACTGAGACAAGGATTATATTTGAGAGTTTGATCCTGGCTCAGGATGAACGCTGGCGGCGTGCTTAACACATGCAAGTCGAGCGGGCAATTTATCTAGCACTGATTACTTCAAATGGCTATCGCCAGTGTAATCATGAATTTCTACCTTTAA